>JAJDAM010000512.1 GCA_029261905.1 Deltaproteobacteria bacterium | reverse complement strand
TCGCCGTTTCGCCGTTTCGCCGTTTCGCCGTTTCGGAAGGAACGCGCAGCCGAGTCCAAGCTACCGTATTTCGAACCGGGGCAAAATGAACCATTTCGCCGGATCGACGCAGGAAACGCGCTCGCAGCGACGCGCGATTCGGAACAGAACGTGCCACCGCGCCGCGTCGAGTCAGACCTGACCTCGAGGCACCGCGGGCTCCGTGCTGTTGGACTGGATGGTTCGACCGCGTTATTCGACGCTGATCGTCGTCGAACTCATCACCAGCTTCTCCGAGGTGGTCCCGCTCTGTGAACCACGCTTTTCGAGTTCGACCATCGTTTCGGCGCCCTCGACGATTTCACCGAAGATCGTGTGGTTGTCATCGAGATGGGGGGTCGGAACGAAGGTCAGAAAGAACTGGCTGCCATCGGTACCGGGGCCTGCGTTGGCCATGCTGAGAAGGTTCGGTCGGTCGTGCCGTTCGCTGCGGGAGAACTCTCCGCCGTACTGGTAGCCCGGTCCTCCGGTGCCGCGACCGAGCGGATCACCACCCTGCGCCATGAACCCGTTGATGACACGATGGAAGATCACATCGTCGTAGAAACCGAGTCGCGAAAGATAGATCGTGCTCGATACGTGCATCGGGGCAACATCGGGCATGAGCCTGATTTTCATGTCGCCGACATTGGTCGAGACATTCCAGAAATAACTGGCACCCGAGTCGAACTCGACCTTCGGGGGCTGGTTGAGATTGGTCTTCCAATCATTGCGGCCCTTGTCGATGCCTTCGTCGGCGATGAAGCGGTCAATGGCAACGATTGCGGGGTCGTTCTCGGACACGGGGTTCTCCTGTGAAAATGATCTGGGGCGGCGCGAGGCGGGATGCTGCCGTATCACACGCTATCCGCAACCCGGCCCCCGGCCTGGGCCATTGCCCCGGTGATCGTGACCGGGGATCGTGACCGGGGATCACAGTGGAACCCAAAATCGACGCTACCCTGGGCTTCAGAATCAGGCTTCTGGATCAGGCGTCCGAAAACAGGCCTCTGAAACGAGGTGTGAGATTCTGGAGGATCGACAATGAGAAGGTTCGCGCTCGTGGTACTGGCGCTGGTGGGAGTATTCGGCTTCTCCATCGGTGCGTTTGCCAAATCCGTCACCTATGTGCTCGACACGCCCGGAGTGGTCTGTGGCGGTACATCCAAGAGGGCCCGTGAGGCCGTCGAAAACATCGATCACGTAGAATCCGTCTCGACCGACATGAATGAGCATACGCTGACCGTGTCATTCGATGACGAGCATCTCTCGCTCGAAAGCGTCGTGGAGGCACTGGGCACCGCCGGGTACACGGTGCCGAACAGCCGCTTGGTGAACTGATCGGACGCAGCCCCAGGGAGCTCACTGCAGGGAGCTCACTGCACTCGGTCACAGCGAGCGGTCTCTATCAGCCCCCGCCGCGGGAGCGGGCGGTGCGCCCGCTCGGCCTCGGGTCCGCCCGTTCCAGCGTGGCGGCGATACGGGCGTTGGCCTCATCGACACGAGCCAACAAGCGGTCGAGTTCCCGATCGAGCAGATCCGGCTCTGAATCGCGCGCGGCGATCACCGGGCGTGATGTTTGGGCCTCGGCTTCACCGATTTCCGGCTGTCCCGCCTGGCACCGTGCCCGTCGGGCGGCCCGTTGGCCGCTTTCGCGTGCCGTCTTCTCGCGATGGCAGGGCACACACAAGCTCTGCAGGTTCGAGAGGTCATGTCCGCCCTCGTCGATCAGCGGGATGATGTGATCGAGTTCCCACAAAGAGCGACGCCTGACGAAACCCTTCTCGCAGAGCTTGGCCCACATTCCGCGCCCCTTCATGCGGCGCTTGAGCGCGGTGGTGTCGAGACCGCACACCGCGCAGTGTCCGCGGTCGCGACGTCGAACTCGTCGTCTGAGCTCGCGCGGATCGGTCGCGTTGTACGCATCAACACAGGCTGGATGCCACCGCCGTCTGCGGTCGGGCTGTCCTTGCTTCGAACCGCTCGAATAGACGATCGGCTCGCCACACCACCGGCAAGTTGCCCGCGGCGCATCCGTGAAACGAATCACCGGACGACGATGTGCCCCCACGCTCTCTCTCCCGACCTCTCTCCCGCCTGTCTCCCGACAGACATCGATGCTCTCGACGCCCAACAGCGGCGAGAATAACGAGGGGGGGAACACGTTCAGATTCTCGCAACCGGATCCGATCGTCAAGCGCGCACCGATTCACCCAAAGCGCCTCGAGAGCTCAGCGCGGCAATTCGGTCAACGATGCGGGCCGACTGTCGGCGTCCAGTAGCCACGTTCTACGAGAGCTGAAATACTCGCGGATCTCCTGTGTCGCCTCGTCGCCGGTCATCCGCGCCCAGACCACCTTTGCGGAATCGATATCGGCAGCGTTCCAGACCCACTCTTCGTGGGGACTGTGGTCCGGTCGATACCGGACCAGCACCACGTGGTCGCCCGGCTCGGCATCCAATTCCGCGATGATTCGCAGCCGCTCGGTCGACCAGGCCGGCAGCTCGACCGCGGGATTTCGGAGCGCGGCCGCCGCGAACAGCAGCGCGTGCCCTGCCACGATCGTCACGACCACAATCCGGCCGACCCGTCCCGACCGGTAGAGCTGACGAAGGCCCTGGATCACCAGCAAGAATATCAAGGATCCGACCGGAGCCAGAAAATGCGCTCGTGGCTCCCAGGGCAGCATCAGCGTTGCTGTGAAAACCAGGACCACCGCCCCCAGAGCGAAGCGCATCCGCGGCGATCGCAGGATCCAGGGAAACGTCACCAGCGCCGCGGCGAGAAATGGCGTCACGAAGAACGGCAGAACCGACGCGCTGTTCGCCAACGCAGACCCGATCGACCGTTGTTCTGAATACCAATCGTGCACCCACCCCTCGTAGAAGTCGCGAATCGCCGCGTGCCGATAGCTGGGCTTGGGTCGCGGGTCCTGCCATACGAACAGCGGCGTATCGGAGTACGTATCCTCGTGTACCTGGTATGGAAGGCGTAACGGATCGCCGGTTA
>JAJDAM010000511.1 GCA_029261905.1 Deltaproteobacteria bacterium | reverse complement strand
GCCTACGCGCAACCGAACCGACATTCGGCGGTTGGTTCCGCCATCCCTGGTTGCACGCCAACTGGTTGCATCTGGCGGGCAACGCATTGCTGTTGCTGTGGGTCGGGACCTACCTCGAGCGCGCCTGGCGAACCCGATTGTTCGCAGCTTTCGTGGTGTTGGCCGCGCTGGTTTCAGGGTGGTCGTTCACGCTCGCCAGCCCGCAACTCGCAGATCCACTCATCGGGTTGGCAGGAGTCGTTGCCGGTCTACTCGGCGCGTTCAGCGTTCGCTTCATCCACCTCTGGCGGGATCCGAAATTCGCACTGCTCTTGTTGGCAGGGTGCGCCTGGCTCATCGCTCCGGGATTCCTTGGATGGGACCCGAGCATTGCCGGGCTGCTGGCTTCGACCCTCGAATCGACCGGCCAACCGGGCGCTTCGATGGGTGCCGTGGGCGGAGGCATCGCATTCGGTCTGGCGTCAGCGGTACTCGTGAAGGTGAGCGGAATCGAATTCGAGTCGTCGGATTCGCCGGTGGAACTGGATGACACTTCGATTGGCGAGATTCTAGAAAGCGCGCAGAGTGCCCATGCGGAGGGGCGTTCGGAGGAAGCCCAGCTGCTGATCGCTGATCTGGTTCGCACACATCCCGGTAATCGCGATGTGTTGCTGGCATCGTGGCAGATGGGTCTCGATCTCGGGCGGGCTGACGAAGCCGCCGCGGCAATGACTCGAGTCGTCGAACAGGAAATCCGCGCTGGAGAGCAACAGGCAGCGATCGAGCACTGGCTGGAGTTGGTCGAGCGTGGGCTCGATAGGCGCGTCCCGCCGAACTTGCTGATTCGACTGGCGCTATTGCTCTCGGCAGCCGAACGCTCCGCGGACGCGGTACACGCCTTCCGTTTGGCTCTTGCAGGCGCAACCGGCGAAAACGCCGCAGCGGTTGCTGCCCGCGTTGCTCGTGGGGCCCGCGACATCGACCCGGCGCTTGCAGAGGATGCGGCGTGGCGCGCCCTATCAGAATCGAATCTTCCGTTCGAAGAGCGCCAGGGCCTGGAGGCACTGCTGGCACGGCTCGGTACGCGCGCAGGTGACGCGGCGAAACGAATCGAGATGAGCTGCGGCGAGGACGAGGAAGCGGTGTCATCGCAGATCGATGAGTTGGCTGGGCACGATCCTTCGAGTAGTGGTCCTGCGTTTTCCTTGGAGTCAGCCGAAATCGACAACGAGAACCCGCTGGTTCAGTGGGAAGACCCTGAACTCAGCGAAGAGGCCAATGGGTTGGAAGCGTCGGGGTTGGAAGAATCGCTGGCCGGCATCGATCATGACGAGGCGCCCGTCGTCGACGAAGCCGCGAGCAGCGCGCAACATCCGACCCCAATCGCACTCGAGTTCACTTCGCGACAGATCGAAGCTCTCGCTTGCGTCCCGACGGGAATCTCTGACGCTGGATTGGATGTCGAGGTGGGGGCGGGCGCGAAGAAGCGGATTCCGTTCGAGCGGATACAGGCCGTCTGCGTTGCAGCGATCGCCGCCGAAGGGGCGAAGCCGGTGCTTCTGGTCGACCTGATCTTGAATTGGAACGATGGCGCTCAGGACGAACTGAAGGCAATTCGGATTCGGAGCGATAGCTTCGATCCGCGAAGCCTGGTCGCGTCGGATAGCGGACCGCTAGACGCCATGCGCGAATTGATTGATCGGCTTCTCGCGGGTTCGGGCGCGACGCCCCTGCCCGATCTCGATGCTGCTCGTGGCTTCCCGTTCGTATCGTTCGTCGACATCGCGAGCTACCAACACAGCATCCTGTCTGTCGATCCGATCGCTTGAGTCGGTGACTCCACCGGGGCGCCGTTCGGGATCGAGGCACCCAGCCGCACTTCTGCACTAGCCGGGGGGCGAGTCCGCCCGGGTCGCCTCCGAGACCCATTCGACGTTCCGGGTAGCGGCTGCGTCGACATGTTGGATGAAAACGATTGTGGATCGTCGCTCATTGAAGGGATGGGAAAGCGAATCCTGTAATCGCAGGGATACCTCTGTACTGTGTAAACAGGGATGGAGTTGGAACTGAATTCAATGTCGACGTCAGAAGCCGAGAGACTCACCGGCGGGATCGATCCGCCGCAGGGACGGATATGAAACTGCCCCCGGATACCGTCGATCGGTTGCTCGATCGCTGGCAGGTGGCGCGCCTTGCGACCATCGGGCCGCTGGGTCCGCACATCGTTCCGGTCGTGTTCGCACGGGTGGCTGACGTGCTGTGGTCACCGGTCGACGGCAAGCCGAAACGAGGCGGGCAATTGACGCGCGTGCGAAATGTATTGTCTCAGCCACGGGCAACATTGCTGATCGATCGTTGGGACGCGGATTGGTCCCGGCTCTGGTGGCTTCGGGTCGATGTCGTTGCGGAGGTCGTCACCGGCAGCGGATCGAATCTGCGCGCGGACGCAATTGCGGCCGTCCTCGCGTTGGAAACGAAGTATCCACAATATCGCCAGACCCCGGTGCTCGGTGATCCACCGACGCTGCTGCGCCTGCAGATCGACAGTACGCAGAGCTGGTGCGCCAGCGCTGCGGCCATCGCGTCGATCGAATCGTCCGCTGATTCTGCGTGACGATCGGGGAATTGCGCCGCCCGCGACCCGATCGTTCTACTCGGGTCTGACTCGAACTACGGCCGGATCGAATAGCTCCGGGGGCCTACGTGCTTGCGCAGCAGCGGTTGGATCCAGTCGATCCAGTCGCATAGCGTCGGACGGGTACGGCGCGGATCGATCATGTCGTTGACACCGAAGGATTCGGCGCGCGCAAACGGTGTCTTGGCGGCGGCCATGGACTCTTCGAGTTCTTTGCGCCGCGCCACCGGATCGGGCGCATTGGCGATCTCGCGTCGAAACGCGATCGCGACACCACCCTCCAGCGGAAGTGCTCCTCCTTCTGCCGATGGCCACGACAGGTTGTAGCCATTGGGTGCGAAGTGCGCGGCAGCTGCGACGCCGTAAGTCTTGCGCACCGTCACGCTCACCCACGGCACCGTCGACTGGACGACTGCAAACATCGCCTCGGCGCCGAAGCGGATCGTCGCGGCCTTTTCCGACTCGCTGCCGATCATGAAGCCGGGTTCGTCGACGAGGCTCACGACCGGAAGGTGAAAAGTGTCGCACAGGTCGACGAAACGTCGGACCTTGCGCGCGCCGTTGGCGGTCATCGCGCCAGCGTAGAATTTCGTGTCGTTGGCCAACACACCGACCGGTTGTCCGTTCATCCGCGCCAGCCCGGTAATCTGCGCGCGACCGTAGCCGGGACTGATTTCGAAGAAAGAGCCCTGATCGACCACCATCTCGATCAAACGTCTCATCTTGTAGATTTTTCGCCGATCGCGCGGGATGACCGACAGCAACTCTTCTTCCATGCGATTTCGATCGTCCGAACACGCAGTGCGGGGAGGCAGTTCCCACACGTTCGTCGGCAGGTAGCTCAGAAATCGACGGATCGATTCGATCACCTCCTGCTCGTCCTCTACGACGTTGTCCACGACACCGTTTCGTCCGTGCACTTTGGCGCTGCCCAAATCTTCCTTGTCGATGGATTCTCCGATCGCGCGCTCGACGACCGCGGGTCCCGCAATCAGGATCTGTGAGGTGTGCCGGGTCATGACCGAAAAGTGCGACGCAACCAGTCGCGCGGCAGGAAAGCCCGCTACCGCTCCGACGGCGGCAGACACGACCGGCGCGGTCGCCATCACCTTCATGATCGAGCTGAATCGATGCGGCGAATAGACGGGGTCGCCGGCGAGTCGCGGGCGCTTACCGCCCGCTGTTCCGGCAACACTGCCGCCGCCACCCTGGAGGAAACGCACGAGGGGAAGCTTGAATCGACAGGCCAGTTCCTCGGCATACACACTCTTCCGAAGACCCGCCGGCGATGGAGAACCACCGCGCTGCGTGAAATCTTCGCCACCGACCACGCAGGGGCGGCCATCGATCTGCCCCATTCCGAGCACGTAGTTGGCCGGAGTGAATGAGACCAGCTCGCCCGCGTCGTCGTATTCCGAGTGGCCGGCAATCGGGCCCTGCTCTCGAAACGAGGCGTCATCGAGGATCGCATCGATGCGTTCGCGAATCGTCATCCGGCCCAGAGAGTGCTGTTTCTCGACCGCTTCCTTGCCACCCAGCTCCTGCGCAAGTCGTTTGCGCGCCTCGATCCCGTCGACTTCGTCTTTCCAGGTCATGCCGGCATGGTACTCGAAGAAACGGCGAGCGCTGAGCGTGCCCGGGACTGGGTTCGTCGCCTAGTGTCGCGTTCCAGAAGTTCGTTGACATTCGGACGCCGCTTCGGGTCACTGACTGCGTACCGAAACCTCGCCGTAGCGCTGCTAGGACTGCGGTTTCGCGCCTTGCCAGTGACCCGAATCGACGCCCTCGGTGTTCAACGAACTTCTGGAACACAACACTACCGGGTCGCCGAAGAAGTCCAGGGCGCAACGCCCGTCCGCGGCCAGTTCGTGTCGACTCCCATCAGGTCTGCCAGTACCGCGGATACACCGCGCAACGCCGGGCTGCCCGGTGCGCGTCCTTTCGGAACACCTGCTCCGGTCGCGACGAAAAACGCGTGGCGCGAGTGCTCCATCGACGTGCGAATCCCGTGGTCCGACATCACGATCAAGACATCGTCCTCATCGAGCAGGTTGTGAGTATCGGCGACTCGCGCATCGACATAGCGGTACAGCTCGTACAGGAACTCGTCACCATCGTCTTGCCTCGTCTTGGTGGTGTGCGCGAAAAACGCGTGGGTCAGGATGTCGAAGCCTTCGATGCGAAGCGCCAGGAAGTCGACATCGCCAGCGCGAACGATTTTCTCGGCGTTGTCGAATTCCGCCGCGATGGATCGCAGGTGGATCGCATCGCGCTCGGCATGCGCGGCATCGAGGGCCGGCCAGCGTTCCCGCTCGTCCGGTCTCAGGTCACGTGTGCTGGTTTCGATCGCCAGGCGTCGGCGCATTCCGTTGGGTCCGGTCAGAACACTGTGGCGACCGGCGTCGATCCCGCCGTGTGAGAACAGCAGGTTGGCGGCCACGTGCTCGCCCGCCCCGATCGCATCGAACAGGTCGGTCTGCTCGGGCAGGACCCACGAGAGCGCATCGAAGGGGTTCTCGCCGATCGAAGCCAGCCCTGCGAGTTCGACGCCCAGCTGGTGGACGACACCCACGAAGGAGTCGGCGGTCGCCCGTTCGGGGCGCACGAGTGCCTCGAGGGCGGCAGCTGTCATCGGCGGATCACTGTCGAGTACGGTGCTGAAGCCGGCCTGCAATAGTCCGTCGAGTGTCGGGAGCTCGCCCCGCGTTCGCAGATATTGAATCAAGCGCCAGTCGCCGCAGTCGATAATCAACACGACAACACGCCGGTGACCGTCTCCAGGCTGTCTCGTCAACTCGCTGTGAAGGACCGGCAGCGGATCGCGGGACTCGACGCTGATGTTCATGGGCGGCCCGATCTTGGGGATCGCGGTGCCGGACGCCATCACGTGCTGCTGGGAATTCCGATAGATCCAGTGCAGCGGCGCGCCACCGACGTCGCGATGGATCTCGATCGAACCGTCCTTCGGGACCGCTATTCGTTCATAGTCCGAATCGACCGGTACCCCGTGCTCGGGCGAGACCAGCAGCACGCTACCGGGTGTCGCATCACTGATCGAAAAGCGCACAGCCGTCTTTCGACGTGCGATCTGTCCCGATGCCAGCTGTTCTTGCACCTGCGATCGCTCGAGTTCTTCGCGAACCAGACCCGGCAGCTCGAACCTGCCGCGATAGCGGTCGTAGACGACCAGAGCCTCACTCTGCTCGCCCGATTGGACCAGCGTGAGGATCAATCGGGTCACCACGGCTTCGACCAGTGCGTCGGGTGCGACGCCGTCTGCGTCGTTCGCCGCCTGCGTCAGCAGTTCGATCGCGGTCCGGTCCGGGTCGGCGAGATTGGAGATGCTCAACGTCAGCGCATAACGGGCCTGGAGTTCGATCCCGTTGCCCCCGGCTGCATGCCAGGCCGCATACGTATCCTGGACACCGGCCAGGTCTCCCGAACTGGCGAGTGACATGCCCATCGTGTCGTACCAGCGCTCGATCTCATCGCGGCTTCCGACCGGTGGCCCCGGGCCAAGGATCGCGAGGGCGCGGTCCGGCTGGCCTCGGATCAGGTAGCGGGTCGCCAGACTCACACGCATCCGTGTTGCATGCGGACTCTCGGGATCGATTCGGGCCGCGAGTTCGAGCAGCACCTGCTCTTCGTTTTCGACGACGACGCGAGTCGTGAGTTCGAGGTAGAAGAGGTCCCCATCGTCGGGATACTGTCGCGTGCTGCGCTTCGCCAGTGCGGCGGCTCGCTCGGCTTGCCCACGAGACCGGCGTGTCTGGATCATGTGAACCGACAACATCGGCCTCGGGACCCAGTCGGGCTCGTTGGGATCGGCGAGCAGTTCCTCCATCAATGCCTCGCACTGCTCCGGCTGGCCTGTGGCAATCAAGGCGATGCAGCGACACTCCGCAGCGGCCTTCCAGCCCGAGCTACCCCGTGAGAGGTCGTCGGTGAGATCGAGCACGTTCGACCAATCGCCGGCTTCGACGGCGCCGCACGCACCGAGGACGACGTCCGCTTCACCCGCACGATGGATGGAGATGACGCCGGCGCCCATCGCGATGGCCAGCGCAATGAGCAACCCCAGCACGCGTGTCGAAACGCCAGTCAAGAGCGACGATCCGATTGGAGCTGCACCTGCACTCGAAACCCGTTGCGGTCGGGTTTTCCGGTCGCCACGAGTCGCTGCCATGGAAAGCCGACGGAAAACGGCTCGCCCGGTCCGGTGAACGCGCGTGATAGAATCTGATCCGCCTGGCCGAAGCGGGCCAGGTCGATCGTCATGCCACCAAATTCGCCCAGGTCTGCGAGAGAATCGGTCGCTCCGCTCAGGGACTTCCGCAGGCTTCCCGGGTTCCAACCGAGGATCAAAGCCTCTTCGGTTGCGACATAGCACGGCGCGAGTTCCGGCAGCAGCCTCAATTCGAGCAGGCAGGCGCCCTCGGCTTCACCGATCCGAAACGGGCTGCGCGCGACAGGCCAGGTGCGCTCCAACTCACCGACGAATGCGTCCATCGCAGTAATCGCAGCGCCCCGGTATTGAAAGCCCAGCGCGAGCGCGACCAGCGGCATTCGTGCGCCGCTCTCGGGCAGGTAGACTGCGATCTCGACCGATCCGTCGAGTACCACGCCTGCGAACAGTTCACTCTTCAGTCGGAACATCTGCGCACCCTGGCTGCCGGCTGAAACGAGTGAAGCCAGGTCGAGTCCAGCAGACGGTCGGATTCGCGAGTGCAACAGCGTGCCATCTCCATTCAACACAGAAGCACCCGCCGATTTCGAATCCGGTAGCAACAACCCGAATCGCCCCTCCGAAAACGAGCGAGGGACCGAGACGTCCACCGCCATGCCGCCGTCCGGGACGACATCGACGAGCCCGAGAACCTGTTGGGATTCGCGCACCGACGCAAACGCGATGTCGTGCTCACCGAGCGACTTGTCCAGGCCGGTCGCGGCGCGCGCGCAAGTGAGTGTCGGCCAGAGGTCGGCCAGGCTGCCGGTCGCTGCATGTCCCTCGATCAGCGGACAAGTCGGCAGTGACTGATGCAAACCGGCCGCCCAGCGCGCCAATGGCGTCTGCTCGATTTGCATGAAGTGCTCGAGCGCTCGTTTCACTGCGGCGGTTCGCGCCAGCAGGACGACACCTTCGGGCAATTTCGCAGTGTCCGATTCGGACTCGGGGCAGCGGCCCGCCAGCAGCGCGACACAGACGCAGGCGAGTACCAACGTGCGTCTCATCGGGTTCGTTCGTCCTCCGGCAATACACCTGCACCATCGGAGGGAAACTCCCGCGTCTTGAGAGCCGCGCGACTTCTTCATTGATTGGGGGGAACGCCCCCCGAGTCTCAATCGGGACGCTCCTCGTGCCGATAGGCGCAGAGATGAGCCCTGTCCAAACCGCAGAGCGCCGACTCGCCGACCGTCCCCAAACGGCTTCGGGTTCGGTGCGTCCCGATGCCCCCGAGGCTGAAAACCAGTCCCGACACATTCTCGGGATGCGGATCGACGCGACGAGTTATCGCGAAACAGCCGAGGTGATCGCATCGCTCGCAGATGCCGGGGTCGGCGGAAAAGTTTGCGTGGCCACCGTTCACATGGTGATGGAGTCATTCGACGATCCCGAGTTTCGCGCGATCGTCAACGACGCAGTTCGGGTTACGCCCGATGGTGTGCCGTTGGTCTGGGCGCTGCGATGGTTGGGCGTTCCGAACGCGCAGCGTGTCTATGGTCCAACTCTGTTGCCGCATGTGTGTTCGCTCGCCGCGGAGCGCGGGCTCTCTGTCGGCTTCTACGGTGGAACGCCCGAAGTCCTGGATGAGATGACGCGGCGGCTGAACCAGCAGATTCCGCAGCTCGAGGTCGCGTTCGTCTACGCGCCACCGTTCCGGCCATTGACCGCCGATGAAGACGCCAAATTGACCTCACAGATTCAGGCCTCTGGTGCACGGATTCTGTTCGTTGGTTTGGGATGTCCGAAGCAGGAACGTTGGATCCATCAACACGGCCCGTCTCTATCGTGCGTGATGGTCGGTGTCGGTGCTGCATTCGATTTTCAAGCTGGGGCCAAGCCCCAAGCTTCCGCGTGGATCCAGCGCGCGGGGCTCGAGTGGCTCTTCCGTCTCGCTACCGAGCCGCGAAGGCTGTGGCACCGCTACCTCTATCACAACCCGCGCTTTCTCTTCTTCCTGGGTCGAGAGCTCTATCTGCAAAGGAAGAGCCGTTGACGCTGGCACAATCGGGGACTCAAAAGACCATGAGCGACGTCAAGCAGATCCTTGTTACCGGAGCCGGTGGCTTCATCGGGCATCATCTGACGAGCCATCTCGTGGCGGCGGGTCATCAGGTTCGCGGCGTCGACATCAAGCTTCCCGAATACGAAACCAGCCGGGCACAGGAATTCAAGCTTCTGGATCTGCGCCGCAACGACGACTGCCTCGAGGCTACCGACGGTGTGGATTGGGTCTACCACCTCGCCGCGAACATGGGCGGCATCGGATTCATCGAGACGAACAAGGCAGCCATCACGCACGACAACACGCTGATCAACACGCACATGATCGAAGCGGCCCGTGTGAACGGAATTCGCCGCTACCTGTTCACGTCGTCGGCCTGCGTGTACCCCGGCTACCGACAGGATTCGCCAGAGGTCACGCCACTGCGCGAGCAGGACGCCTACCCAGCGGACGCAGAAGACGGTTACGGCTGGGAAAAGCTCGCCGCGGAGCGCCTGTGCAGGCACTACCGAGAAGACTACGGACTCGAGACCCGCATCGTCCGCTTCCACAACATATTCGGTCCGCTCGGGACGTTCGACGGGGGGCGCGAAAAATCGCCGGCGGCGTTCTGTCGGAAGGTGGCGATGGCAGCCGACAACGATGCCATCGAGGTGTGGGGAGACGGCGAGCAGACTCGCTCGTACTGCTACATCGATGACTGTGTCGAGGGAATCGTTCGCCTGATGAACTCGGACTACAACGAACCATTGAACCTGGGCCAGGATCGACTGGTCTCGATCAATGAGCTCGTGGACATCGTGGCGTCTGCGGCCGGCAAGGCGATCAAGGGCTCACACGATCTGACCAAGCCGCAGGGTGTTCGCGGAAGAAACAGCGATAACACTCGATTGAGACAGGTGCTCGGATGGGTCCCGCCGACGAGTCTCGAACTCGGAATCGAGAAGACCTACCGGTGGATCCACGCACAGCTCGCCGAACGCGCGACGGCCGAAGATGATTCTGGCTGATCTCGGCGCGATCCGGCGCCTGCACATCGTTACCGATGCCGTGCTCGTCACACTGGGCTGGCTGGGTGCGTATGCGCTCCGAGAGCTTCTGAACGGTCCGTTGGGCAAGGAGATCAATCCCGCATCGGTCTACGTCGAGTCGATCCCGATCATCGTGCTGCCGTGGATTGCGTCCTGTTGGATCTTCGGCATCTACCAGAGCGGCCGAATGACGACACTGGTCGACGAGATCCAGACGCTGCTTCGTGGCGCGGCGCTCGGATTGCTCGTCGTGGCATCGATCGGCTTCTTCTTTCGCGAATTGCAGTTCGGACGATTCGTCGTCGTCGCATGTGCGGGGCTGAACCTGGTCCTACAGGGGGTCAGTCGTGTCGCGTTCCATCGCATCGAGAAGCGCATGCGGCGGTCCGGGGAGCATGACGTCCCGGTTCTGATCGCCGGAACGGGCGT
>JAJDAM010000510.1 GCA_029261905.1 Deltaproteobacteria bacterium | reverse complement strand
CCCCGTACTCGATGGCACTCGGAAATCCGGTTCTCGCCCTCAGCGTGCTGGCCGTCCCCGCCTACGCGGTGACGTCGGATCCGATCGCGTCCTACAACGTGGCGCTGGTCGTGGCCACGTTCGCCGCGGCGTTGGCGATGTTTCTGCTCGTTGCGCGCTGGACGGGCGAGCCCGCCGCCGGAATCGCCGCCGGATTGTTGTACGCGTTTTCGTACGCAAAGCTCGGAGACACGCTGCACCCGAACATTCAAGACACTGCGTGGACGGTATTCGGGTTGTACTTCGCGCGCGAGTGGTTCGCGGCCGGTCGATTGCGCGACGCGCTCGGCCTGGCAGCCAGCTGCGCGATGCAGATCTCCGCGAGTTTTTACCCACTCGTCAGCGCGACCGTATTGGCCATCCCGATGCTCGGCTGGCTGTGCGTTCGCTACGGACTTTCGATGATCCGTCCGTGGCAGATCGCGCTGGTCGCTACCGCAGTGGCCGGAGCAGCAGCGTTCGTGATCGGCCCGTATCTCGAGATCGGCGAAAACACCCGCTTGCTCCAGCCCGGCCTCTGGAAACGTTCGTTCGCCGATTGGACCGCGCTGATGCCCGGCGGCCGCTACTTCCCCGGCTGGTTTGCGACGGTGGGATTGGCCGCCGCGGCACTCCCACCGTCGCGATCCAGATCGATCGGCGATCCGCGCGCCGCATTGCTGGTGGGCGGCCTGTTAGTCGTCTGGCTCGCGACGGGAGACAACCTCGGGCTTCCGAACCTGTACATGGCCCTCGCCGGCGTGCTGCCCGGACTGGGAACGATCCGAATCGTCGCGTCCCTGCTGTCGGTCGCATTCCTGGTCGCGATCGTGCTGTGCGGGCTGGGATTCGGCGCGGCACTTCACCGGGTGCCGGACGCCCACCGGCGTTGGGCAGCGGTCGCACTGGTTGCTCTGGCAATCGCTTACACATTGAGACCGGACATCGTGCCATTCGATCCACAGGTCACCTTTCGCCCCTACATGGCTCGACCCGCTCTCGATGAGACCCGCTTCTTCGAGCAACTCGAAGCGATGGGAAATACCGGCCCCATCCTCGAGACGCCGATGAGCCGCCAGGAACAAATGCGCGAGGCCAACTCGCTGATGCTCAGCGCCTATCACCACCGCCCGACATCGGCTTGCGGAACGAAATCGTTCTACCCCGCCCAGTCGCTCGAGATCGACGCACTCGGCGCGCGCCTACCCGACCCGGCGGCAGCAGCAGCATTGATCGAGAACGGATTCACCACGGTGATCGTCCATCATCTGCCGCACATGAAGAGCGGCGCGAGCGCGCTCGCGCGGATCGAATCCGCCCGCCACGAACCCGATTTCCCGCTGGTCAAGCTGCTGTCGAGCCCCTTCATGACAGCGTTCGAGCTCGTATCGACGCAACCGCAGGGTTCCGAATCATCCGGGAACTGAGCTGGGGGAAACGAGGCGATGGTCGGGCCGGCGAGATTCGAACTCGCGACCTCTTGACCCCCAGTCAAGCGCGCTACCAAGCTGCGCCACGGCCCGACGCGCAAGCAGGGGTAGCGATTGCCAGGGCTCCTGTCGACTCATATCGGTACCCGATCGCCCAGATACCCGCTGAGACTTGCCGCAACGTCGCGCCGCCGTCTACCCTGTGGCCTCGATTGGGAAATGGCCCAGGAAATTGACCCGCGCGCGATCCGATCATCCGTATCGCGGTGCCGCGACCGACCGATGGAAGCGGTACCGACGAGAGCCACCCCAGCCTTTGATCACATCGGTTCCCTTCAATAGGAATGGTTTTCCCACTGAAATGCGGACACTGCTGGTCTACGCGTTGACCCTGGCTACGGCCGCATTCTGCCCGCTGGCGGCATCTGCGGCCGGTGCCGATAAGGTGGCCCCAGGGGCGTACTGCCCGCTGCCCGAGCCGGGCCAGAAGCGGCAGTGCCTCGACCCGGCGCGCAGAGAATATGAAGACGTCTTCGCGGCACTCGACGACGGTGCGGTCAGCGACGAACAGCTCGAGGTGCTCGAAGCCGATGTCGCCAGTGGCGCAGAATCCGACAAGGCCTATCTGGCACTCAACTCGATCACTTGGGTCTACTACCGGATCGCCCAACAGGCTGCGGCGGCACCCGACGAGGACCCCGAGGTCGTCGCCCGCTTGGATCGGTTGAATCAGCTGCTGTCGAGCGCATACGAAGCCAGCGCCGACAGCCCGCGGTTTCAAAGTGCAATGGTCGATGCCGCGCGAGACCTGCAGAATCGCGCCCCGGCCGTGCCGCTCGACTGCGTCGACGACGATGGACAACCGTCCGAGTGCAGCGCCACCGAAGCGTTGCTGCGCGGCTATGCGGCGGCATCGGGGGAAATCGGAATCCGTGGAGCCCTGCAGAAGCTGCTCGAACGCGCCATCGGGAGTGGATCGTGACCTCATTCCCGCTGCGTGTCTGGCGTGCTGCGTTGCTCCATGCCGATACCTACGAAGAGGTCGAGGCCGATCGCAGTTCGATCGGCCAGGCGACCGTGGTCATCGTGGCGGCCTGCGTCGCGATTGGCGCGGGGCACTGGATACAGACCGGCGTCGCAGAACTACCCGCCAACCAACGCCTGTTCCAACTCGCGCTGCTGATCCTCGAGCCGCTGGTGTTGTGGATCGGCGGTTCGGCGTTTTCGTTCATGGTGGGCGCAACGTTTTTCAAGGGCCCCGAAACGGAAACCGACTTCCTCGAGGTGTTGCGAACTACAGGCTTCGCATTCGGTCCGTCGCTGTTGCGCGTGCTGGCCTTCGTTCAACCGCCAATGGTCGGGCTCGGCATCGACATCGCTGCGCGCCTGTGGGTCACGGTGGCCGTGGTCATCGCAGTGCGACAGGCACTGGATTTCACCACGCTTCGCGCGATCGGGACCTACGGCGTCGCTTCGGTACTGCTCTGGCTGCTGCTGTGGGGCCTGTACATCACGCCGCTACCGTTCTAGCCGCACGGGCTACCGCTCTCCCCTAAACCCAATGTTGCCCGCGCGCGGCCGCAACCAACCGCAACGGCAGCTTCTGACGAGCTTCGCTAGGCCTGCGATTGCGGGTCGGCTAGACTGGCAGCCGCTCTGAAGTCGTATGATCCGCCAGGATCAACAGGAGGCCAGAAGCCTGTCGCTCGTCCGTTCTCTGTGGCGCACCCTCATCGCGCCGAACAGTCGCTTCTCACTCGGTTTCCTGTTACTCGCCGGCCTGTTTGCCGGCGTGGTGGCCACGGTCGGCTTCGAATGGACCATGCACGCGACGAACACCGATGCGTTCTGCGTTTCGTGCCACGAGCTCTCGGAAAACGCGCTCGTGGAGTTCGTCGGCACATCGCACCACACCAACAAGGGGGGCGTTGTGGCCGGTTGCCCCGACTGTCATGTCCCGAAGGAGTTCGTACCCAAGATGGCCCGCAAGCTCCGGGCCGTCGGTGAGGTCTACCACCACATTCTCGGGACAATCGATACACCCGAGAAGTACGACGAACACCGCATGTGGATGGCAACCCGAACCTGGGATTACATGACCCAGAGGGACTCCCAGGAGTGTCGGAACTGCCACGAAGAGGCGTCGTGGGACCTGAGTCAGCAAAGCGAGAAGGCTCGGGAATACCACGCGGAGGCCCTCGAGAACGGAAAGACCTGCATCAGCTGCCACAAGGGGCTGGCTCACAAGCTGCCCAAGGGAATCCGGAAAGACGATCCGATCAAGGGAGTCGATTTTTGAGCGCACGCAGACAGATGACCGGGATGCTCGCCTGCGCGATCGCGCTGGTGCCGCTGAGCGCCACGCCGAGCACCGCGGGAATGACCGACGAGTACGCGGACGGGGGAACGAAAGGCTGCCTCGATTGCCACGGCAACGAGCGGGTATTGGGAATCTTGAAAACGCTCCACGCGAAGCGCGAAGATCCGAAGACACCCTTGGCACAAAAGGCGTGCGAGAGCTGTCACGGTCCGAGCAAGATCCACAGCCAGTTCCCGATGCAGATCGAAAACGTGCATTTCGGCAAGGGGGCCACGACACAACCCAAGGCCCAGAACCAGATGTGCCTCGAGTGCCATCGCAACGATCGCAACGGCGACCGCGAGAACTGGAGTGCCAGTGCCCACGGCTTCGAGAACATCGTCTGCAGCACGTGCCATGGCATCCACGATCTGGCGAAGAACGTGCCGTCAGAGGCCACGCTGAGCCGTGGCTGCAGCGTCGACGGTTGCCACGCCACGCTGGCCGAGGACGCCAAGGCCGCAACGTACACCCACGCGGTCGGAAAGAAGATCGACGTGGACGGCCAGCATCAGGTCACGTGCGCGGGCTGCCACAACCCGCACGGGCCCCTGAACTCGGGACGCTGCGTCAATTGCCATCCGCAGACACCGGAGATCCTGTCGAAAGAATCCGAGAAGGCGCGGCGCTTCCACCAGGTCGCCACCGAGCGCGGAACCGAGTGCATCCGCTGCCACAAGGCACTGTCGCACCCGATCGAGCCGCTGCAGCTGAAGCTGCAGAACGAAGAAATGCAGCGCATGCTCCGCGAGTCGACGGGTACCGCCGAGCGGACTGCTAGCCCTCCGACTCCGGAGGGTTGAGGCTCAGCGCTCGAAGAACTCGCTCGTCAGCGTGACCCCCACGGTCACGCTGTGCTGGTGGGTCGAGGGATCGAAGGGCGCGACCACGCTCGCCACGCTGACACGGTCCGGACTCCCGTCGTGGTAGAGCTGGTACCGGTAGCCGCCCAGCACCTCTAGCCCGTCTACGATCCGGTGTCGCAACTCGAAATCGAGTTGGTGAGCATCCGACCGGATCTTTTGCGCCTTTCGGATCAGGTCGAGCTGGAGCGTCGCGTTCGAGTCCCGGTAGTCCGCCTCGACGCGGGTGAAGGAGTAGCTCAGGCTGGCGTCGGTCCGCTGCGTGAGGCGTGCGTGGAGGCCCAGCACCAGGCTGGTCTGTTCGTTCTCGAAGCGGGCCCGGCCCTCTCGTCTGAACGTCACGGGGACGAACTCCTGGAAGTATCGCTGAAGGGTCGACAAGTCCAGGCTCGTCACCTGGTCGTCTTTCGAATGGAAGACCGAGACACTCAGGTTGAGCCGGTCGATGGGCGACACGCTGGCGGTGATTCCGGTGACGAGGTGGGAACGATCGTACGATCGCGGCAGCCGGACGCCGGCCGGTACCAGGCCCTGCCCCGACACCATCGTGAAGTCGCGGTTCTCGCCTGTACCTCCGCGCACGTAGCCCGAGAGCAGGATCAGGCGTTCGAAAGCGAGTACGGAATACGAGGTGCGCAGTTCGCCGTACAGGTTGTTGTCCAGATCCATCGCGTAGCCGGTTTCTGGCGCCCAGCGGTAGCCGAGTTCGGCGTCGACCCGCAGCCGCGGCAGGGGTCGCGCGACGATGCGTCCGTACAGCGTGACGATCCGCGTGTCGCGGTCGACCAGCGCGTTCTCCGGCAGCACGTGCAGACTGCCGACGGACCCGTACTCGATGTCGCGTGACACGTCTTCGTACCGGATTCCGAGTCGAGCGCGACCGCTTCTCCAGCAGCACAGATCGAGCTCCCCGCCGACGAAAAAGCGCTCCCAGTCGTCCACGGACGGATAGATCTGGTTGGCGGCGTTGAAGAGATTCGTGCTCCGGTCGATGCGCGCCTCGCGACGGTCGTACTTGAAAAATCCATTCAATGACAGGTTCGTCGTCAATCGCAGATCGAGCGACGAATTGGCGCCGTACGATCGGACCGCGTTCTCGTCGAACCCCGCCGCCTGCTGGGCCGGAGTGAAAGTGGACACCTGCTGGAGCTCACTGATCAGGAAGCCCCCCTCCACGACGGCGCGTTCTCCGATGCGGCTGTTGAACCGGACCGTACCCGTGTAGCGATCGGTCTCCGGTGTGAAGCCGACGGTCCGGATCGCCTGCGGCGGAGCGAAGCCGAGTTCTGCTTCGGTGAAGACCGGATCGTCGAAGCGGACCCGCTGGTGGTCGAAATCGAGACTGAGCGTCAGCAACCCGTCCGGAGCGACGAGCAGGCCA
>JAJDAM010000509.1 GCA_029261905.1 Deltaproteobacteria bacterium | reverse complement strand
ATGCCCAGCTGCTCGCCGGGGAGTGTTCTGAACCCGCCGGCACGGTGCTCTCTTTGTCGGATGGCAAGGCGCAAATTGCCGCAAGCGGGGGAATCGTCGAGGTGGGTCGGGTGCGTGTGGGAGGAGGCAAGAAAGTCGCCGCCGGCGAGGCCGGCCTCCAGGTCGGGCAGCGGCTCCGCTGACTGGGGTTCGCACGGATCGCGTCGTTCGATGTCGCGATCGACTGCCCGCAAGTCATTCCTCAAGTATTCGTAAAATCTATCTATTTTGTAGAACTGGAGGGCTCGAAATGATCCGGGTGCCGTGCGATCGGGCGCCGGCTCACAGGAGTCGGCGCAGGGCACAAATACGCCCAAACGCTTGACATTTCTGTGCGATGCTTCAATCTCCCGCCTCTTCTGGCCGAAGGACAGTGCGCCCGTGGTATAGCGATTCTTCGGACCCCACCGACAGATTCGAGTACCCGCTCTCCCTCTAGGCGGGTATCGGGAAAGCGGGTATCGGGCAAAGGGCCAGATGAGGGGATAGCCGAGGTAGCGTGCGGCGAATCGCACAGGGCTGACCCATATCCGTGACACGCATTGATCAGGACAGGTACTCACGTCCAAACATTCCCGCTGTACGGTTCCGTTGAGAACCCGGCGACCCGCTCGAGGCAGAGATGAGCAACGAACTCGAAGACATTCGAAACATCGGAATCAGCGCGCATATCGACTCCGGTAAAACCACGCTCACCGAGCGGATCCTGTTCTACACAGGGCGGATCCACGCCATTCACGAGGTGAAGGGCAAGGATGCGGTCGGCGCGACGATGGACTCGATGGAACTCGAGCGCGAGCGCGGCATTACGATCCAGTCCGCTGCGACGCATACGGTCTGGAACGATCATCGCATCAACATCATCGATACACCCGGTCACGTCGACTTCACGATCGAAGTGGAGCGGGCGTTACGCGTGCTCGATGGCGCGGTGTTGGTGCTGTGCGGTGTTGCGGGCGTCCAGTCACAATCGATGACCGTGGATCGGCAGATGCGGCGCTACAAAGTTCCGCGGATCGCGTTCATCAACAAGCTGGACCGTTCCGGTGCGAACCCGCAGCGCGTGGTCGAGGGCCTGTGCGAGAAGCTGAAGCACAACGCCGTACTGATGCAGCTACCGATCGGTCTCGAGGCCGAGTTCAAGGGTGTGATCGACCTGGTTACGATGTCCGCCTTCTACTTCGAAGGCGAGAATGGCGAGCATCTGGTCGAGAAGGAAATCCCGGAAAACCTTCTCGATGAAGCCGAGATGGCCCGTGAGACGATGCTCGACGCGGTCTCGATGTTCTCGGATGACCTGATGGAAGCGATCCTGGATGACAAGGTCACCGAGGATCTGATTCACTCGGCGACGCGGGCGGGAACGCTCTCGATGGACCTCACGCCTGTCTTCCTGGGATCCGCGTACAAGAACAAAGGCGTGCAGAAGTTGCTGAACGCGGTGACTCAGTACCTGCCGAACCCGCTGGATATCGAAAACACCGGCGTCGACCTGTCCAACGACGAAGCGCCGCTGATCCTCGAAAGCGACGTGAACAAGCCGCTCGTGGCATTGGCGTTCAAGCTCGAAGACGGCCGTTACGGTCAACTCACCTACTTGCGGGTCTACCAGGGCACGATCGGCAAGGGATCGACGATCATCAACAGCCGGACGAAGAAGAAGCACAAGGTCGGCCGGCTCGTGCGCATGCACTCGGATTCGATGGAAGACATCGAGACGTCGACTGCCGGGGACATCGTCGCGCTGTTCGGCATCGACTGCGCATCCGGTGATACGTTCACGGATGAGTCTGTTCAGATTTCGATGACTTCGATGCACGTTCCGGACGCCGTGATCTCGATGGCGATCAAGCCGATGGACAACAAGAATCTCGACCAGATGGGCAAGGCCTTGGGTCGGTTCGTCCGTGAGGATCCGACTTTTCGCTCCGAAGTGAACCGCGAAAGCGGGCAGACGGTGATTTCGGGGATGGGAGAACTGCACCTCGATGTGTATGTCGAGCGCATGAAACGCGAGTACGGCTGCGAGGTCGAAACCGGACAGCCCCAGGTTGCTTTCCGTGAATCGATTACCCGCCGTGCAGACTTCAACTACACACACAAGAAACAGACCGGCGGTTCCGGGCAGTACGGAAAGGTCAGCGGTTACGTCGAGCCTCTCATCGGCGAGGATGAAGACTTCGTGTTCGAGAGTGAAGTCAAGGGTGGCAATATCCCCACGGAGTACATCCCGGCCGTCGAGAAGGGCTTCCGTGAGTGCCTGCTGAAGGGCCGCCTGATCGGTTTCCCGGTGATCAACATGAAGGTCGTCCTGCAAGACGGGAAGTCGCACAACGTCGACTCGTCGGAAATGGCGTTCCAGGCGGCCGGACGTGGGGCATTTCGCGAAGTCTATGGTCGCGCGAAGCCGCAGGTTCTGGAGCCCGTGATGAAGCTCGAGGTCGAGGGTCCCGTCGACCACCAGGGCGCCATCTTGAAGACGATCATGCAGCGCCGTGGTACCGTGATCGGCACCACCGAAGAGGGTGGGCAGTCCCGCATCGAATCGGAGGTTCCGTTTTCCGAGATGTTTGGCTACGCGACCGATCTGCGATCGATGACGCAAGGCACGGCCGAATTCACGATGGAATTCGCTCGCTATATGCCGGCACCGGCAGAGGTCCAGAAAGAGCTGAAAGAAGAATACAGCTCGAAACTCTCGGACGACAACGATTAGTGGTCCAGTCAGGAGGTCGTCACTTGTACAAGAAGTTTCTCAACGCGCGCAGTCCGCTCCGGCTGCTCGAGAAGGGGCTCCACGGGGGCCTGGGACCGAGCAATCTCGGTGTAGTGGTCGCCGGTCACGGTGTTGGCAAGGCGTCTTTTCTCGTGGGTGTGGCGCTCGACGAACTGCTTCGCTCGGGGCGCGTGCTCCACGTTTCGATGGCGCACACGGTTTCACACATTCGGGACCATTACGACACGGTCTTCGAAGAACTCGCCGCCACGGCACACCTCAAAGATGACGCCCTCATTCATGCCGACATCGATCGTTGCCGGAGCATCCGGGTCTATCCACGCAACTCACTGACTCCGGCGAAACTGCGGGAAGCCGTGAAGATCGAGACGGAGGCGACCGGACAGCCGTCGCTGGTCATCATCGAAGGCTTCGACTTCGACGCTGCGTCACGCGAGGACATCCTCGATATCAAATCGCTTGCAACAGAACTCGCGGCCGAGGTCTGGTTTTCGGTCTCATCGAGCGAGGAGTTCGTCGAGTCGGTTCCGTCCGGCATCGCACAGGTCGACGACCTCGTCAGCGTGGTACTGGCCTTGCAGCCAG
>JAJDAM010000508.1 GCA_029261905.1 Deltaproteobacteria bacterium | reverse complement strand
GGTCCCCGGCTCGCCCAGCGCCGCACTGCCTGCGAGCTTTCCGGGCGCGAATGCAAGCGTTCGTCCGGTTGCGCCAGCCAACACGATGAGATCGACCCCGTGTGCTGGAACCTCCAATCGACCGACCGGCTGGTGGTCGGCCCAGGGCCATGGCTGTACACGCTCGTGTCCGGCGAGCGTTTGGGACCAGGCACGCTCGAGCAGCCGCTGCGCGACGATCGCCTTGGCGTGAATCCAGACTCCCTGACCGAAGCACAGCACGCCGACCGCGAACAGCGCAGCGGTCACACACGAACGCGCTCTGATCACGATTGCCGCTTCGCCACCACACCGGCAGCGGCCAGCGAAACGACGCCGATCATCAGCAACAACGAAGCCGGCGTTGCGGTTCGGGGCATTCCCATCGCCGGCCGCTTCCAGCCGCGTGGGTGGTTGAGCGGAAGGTGCGCTCGCTGCGCCGCGCGGCCGATCGGGCGAGTCGGGGGCACATCGACAGCGACCAGGCTCGTGAACTTCGAAACCAGGTGATGTTCGAGAGCGACACGCGTGACGGCGTCACGAACGGCATCTCGAGAAGCGCCGGCACTGGCACTGTCCATCAGCGCAGCAATCTTGGACCGAGCCCACAACTTGCCGATGCCATTCTCGATCGCGTCCGGTCGAAACGGCAGCCGGGATTCCCAGCTTCGATCACCGATCCGGCCGCTGACCACGACATCACCGACGACCCGAGGCACGCGCGCGGTCACGACCAGCGGTTCTCCAAGGTAGAGATCCGGAACGCGCTCGGGCCACATCTCGACGTCATCGTTCCAATGGATCGCGACGTCGCGAAGCGCTGGGCGCTCGAGCTTGGCAAACAGGCCCCCCATCTGCTCCTCGACTTCGGCCGGGGTGGCAATATAGGTGTACGTGCCGCGGCCGAACTTGGCGATTCGTTCGAGGAAGAACCCATTGGGTGCCGAGCCGATTCCCACCGCGAAGAGTCGGCTGGGCCCGAGTTTCTGGTGGACGGTTTCGAATAGTTCGGTTTCGTTGCTGATGCTTCCGTCGGTGATGAAGATCACCTGGCGCACGCGGTCCTGTTGTGTGCTTTGGGAGCCCTTCCCTTCGGACGACCTCAATGCCAAATCGATTGCGGACAGCATTTCGGTGCCGCCGGTCGCCTCGAGCGACGCGACGAAGTCCTTCGCCCGATCGAGTTGGTTCGACCGCGCCGGCTGGCTCTCCGGGAACAACGCTCGCGTAGTCGAATCGAACGCGATGACGTTGAACCAGTCCGTTGGCGCAAGGCGTTCGAGCGCCAATTGGAGCGCCGCTCGCGCCTGCCGAATCGAAGCCCCGCCCATCGAACCCGATGTATCGATCACGAACACGACTTCGCGCTGGAGCGCCTCCGGTTCGAATTCCTGCGTCGGCGGCACCAGCATCAGCAGGACCGTCGTGGCATCGCGACTCTGTTCGGCGAAGATCGCGGCGCGCGGCTGCGCCGCCCCGGCGAGGCGCCACTTCAGCACGAAGTCCCGATCGGCGTATGCGAGCAACTCGATCCTGCGTACGCTCGGCTCGGGCGCCTCGAATGTGAACGCGTGTGAAGGACTCGAAAGGTTTTCGATCGGGAACCCGGCGTCGAGCGAAACTCCGATTCGAACACGGTGCATCGGATCGTCGTCCGCTGAGACCCTGGGGGCCACCGCAGGCAGTGCATCCACACGCTCGAGCCAACTCTCCAACCACACCGGCCCAGGTCGTTGGCCATGGAGCATCTGCGAGAACGAATCGAGCGTGATCGAGTCGGGCGCCGCGATCGCTTCGAGCATCGATTCACCCGGCGCATAGCGAGGTGCCACGACCATCGGGAAGCGCAGCCGAAAGCCTCCAGCGTCGAAGCGGAGCGTCTGTTGATAGGAGATCGATACGCTGACCTCTTCGCCCGGCCCGATGTTCGCCACCGAAGTGGTGAAGATGTTCGGTCGCTCCTGCTCCAGCAGAGATGCCTTCCTTCCCTCGGATCTGGCAGTTTCGTACGTTTCTCGGGCCTGCTCCTTCGGCTGGATCTGTCCCTCGATCAACCGATCACCCACGACGAGCGTCATCCCGTCGACGGCTGCCATTTCAGGCAGCGGAAAGACATACATCCCTTCGACCCAATCCGCGGTGGGGTTGTGAAAGCGTTGACGCACAGTGGCCCGACAGATCAGACCCGTGATCTTCAGATCGACCGTCGTATCCAGTACCGGCGCCGAGAGATACTCCTGACCGTCCTCACTCGGGAAGAACAGCGTCCCGCTGGCCGCCTGGAACGGCGATCGAGAGGCCGATTGCGACCTCTCCGATGGATTGGCCAATGCAAGATTGGCGTGGAAGAGAGCGAATACGGCACAGACGAGAAGGAGCGCCCGATGTTCGACCCGCGAGTGGGGTTGCGCATGTTTGAATGGGTGCATTCCGTACTCCTCTCGATGCCGCGTCGGCAGAACACCACTGCGACAGCGCTGTGCGTTCATTCGCTCCCTCCCACACCCGGAATTGAAGCGTTGCGTCGTGGCGAAGCCTTCTGTTCCGGGCGGCATTTCGAAGGCAAGTTGTGGCGGAAATGTGGCAATGGCCGCTGGCGACTCACTGCCCCCACAAAGCTGGGTTAGCCTGTGGACGATGACGTTGGAACGCCGCGGTCGCGTCGCAATCGTCGATGACGAGCCGAACATCCGTGAGACGGTCGGCTTCGCACTCGAGCGCGAGGGCTACGCGGTCG
>JAJDAM010000507.1 GCA_029261905.1 Deltaproteobacteria bacterium | reverse complement strand
GTAGCCGCGTTCGAGCAGGTGCTGGGCGATTGGGACGCGCGCGGAATCGAGTTTGCGATCGGGAGAACTGACGCGATGGGTCGATATCGGTAGCCCGGTGAACAACGTGACATGGCTGGCCAACGTCCACGGACTGGGAGCCATCGTGTTCTCGAACAGTGCACCCTCGGTGGCCAGTTCGTCGATCGCGGGGCTGGTATCCCGATCGGCACCATAGGCCCCGAGCCGGTCCGCCCGTACGCTGTCCAGCGAGATCAGTACGATGTTCGGCGGTTGCTGTGGAACCTCTCCCGCGGAACACGCGACGAGCGCAACGAGCGCGAGCGTGCATCGCAGGCGAGATGACCAATCCCAAGACAACCGATCGCGAGACGGACGGGAACCATCGCGGCGGGCGAGGCTGTCGTGTCCAGCGTCGCCCGACGTCGATCCTGTTGTTACCGCATCGAGCGGAAGCAATTGCGGAGTTCTTCTACGAACGTCTCGGGCTGTTCGAATGCAGCGAAGTGCCCGCCGCGCTCGAGCTTGTTCCAATAGACGATGTTCTTGAATCGCTTCTCCGCCCAACGCCGCGAAGTTCGGATGATCTCTTTGGGGTAGATGCTGCAGCCCGTCGGAACCGTGACTTCCGCGAGAGACGGGGTGCCGAAGCTCTCCCAGTACAGACGCGCCGAAGACGCGCCCGTACCGGGCAACCAATACAACATCAGGTTGTCGAGCAACTCGTCACGCGTCAGCACGTTTTCAGGGTGTCCGTCGCAGTCGGTCCAGGCCCAGAATTTTTCCAGGATCCAGCCGGCCTGACCGGCCGGTGAGTCGACGAGCCCGTAGCCGACCGACTGCGGTCGCGTGCTCTGTTGTTTCGAGTAGCCCGAATCTTTCTGCTCGTAGTACTGCAGTGACGCGAGCGCTTCTTTTTCATCGTCGCTGAGGTCGGCCATCGTTTCCGGATCCGGCATCGCGACCGGCATGTTCAGGTGGATTCCCGCGCAATGGTCCGGGTCCTGGCTGCCGACCGAGGCCGTCACCATCGAACCCCAGTCTCCGCCCTGCGCGACGTACCGGTCGTATCCGAGCTTGGCCATCAGTTGCACCCAGGTCGCGCCGATCTTGTCGATTCCCCAACCCGTCTCGGTTGGCTTGTCGGAGAAGCCATAGCCGGGCAGTGATGGGCAGATCACGTGGAAGGCGTCGCTGGCCTGGCCACCGTGCGCGACCGGGTCGCTCAGCGGTCCGATGACTTTGTGAAACTCGACGATCGATCCCGGCCAGCCGTGGGTCATCACGAGCGGAAGCGCATTGCTCTCGGGTGATCGCACGTGCGCGAAATGGATATCGAGACCGCCGATCGGGGTCTTGAACTGCGGAAACGCATTCAGTCTCGCCTCGCGTTCGCGCCAGTCATACTTTTCGGCCCAGTACGCGCAAACTTCCCGCAGATAGTGGAGGGGGGTTCCTTGCGACCAATCGTCGACCGGTTCCTTGTCGGCCCAGCGCGTGGCTTTCAGTCGTCTCGCCAGGTCGTCGAGCTCGGCGTCGGTTGCTTCGATCCGGAAGGGCTGGATGTCGTCACTCACGGGGGCTCCCTGCAATTGTCTTCCACAATTGTCTTTCAAGATTGTCGTTCAAGATTGTCTTTCACATCGGCGTCCGACTCCCTCGAGCCAGAACCCAGTACGAGATCAGGCGCCAGAATACTCGATTCCACACCGTCGCGTCGGTGCCGCTGACGCTCGCGCTAGTATCCGAACCCACTCAACTCGTTCCGAGGCCTGCCTCCCTTGTCTGCGCCCCCCGCTTCGTCGCCGCCTGCCGAGATCGCGAGCGAGCGCAGCATCCATCCGCACGACGAGGCGCGCAATATGGCGGCCATGGTCGCCAACGTGGTGCTGGTTCGGACGGGCTGGGTCTTCAAGACCGAAAGCGTGATCATCCCGGCGTTTCTCGACAGCATCGCCGGTGCGGGTTGGATTAGGGGATTGCTACCGGTGCTGAACCGGCTGGGCCAGAGCGTCCTCCCGTTTCTGCTGGCGCGATGGATGACGCTGCTGCCGCGCAAGAAGGTTGCGTTGTTTACGAGCGCGCTGGCGATGGCGGCTCCCTTTCTGGCGATCAGTGCCGGGCTCACGGTGATGGGGGCTGCGCCGCGCGCTTGGTTTCCGGTCGCGTTTCTCGCGTTGTACACGCTGTTCTTCGCCGCCACCGGGATGAACATGTTGGCGGGCGGGACACTCAGTGGAAAGTTGATCCGCGCCCACAGGCGCGGGCGCTTTCTCGCGCTGGGCACGATGGGGGGGACGATTCCGGCCTGTGTCTGTGCTTGGTTCCTGCTCCCTGGATGGCTCACCGAAGAGGCCGGATACGCGAAGATCTTCGGTTTTACAGGCGTGCTGTTCGCGATTTCTGCGCTCGCAGCGTTGTGGATTCGCGAACCTGCGGACGCGTTCGTCGAGCCGCAGGTGAGCGTCGCGGCGAAATTTCGCGGTGCGTGGAAGATCCTGGGGGACGATTCGAACTATCGCCTGCTGGTGATCGTGGGCGTGTTGTTCACGACCTCGTTGATCCTGCTTCCCCACTACCAGGCGCTGGGGCGCGAACGGCTCGGCTTGGAAGGCGGAAACCTGATGGCGTGGGTCGTGTTCCAGAACATCGCGAGCGGCGTCGCAAGCGTGTTCATGGGGCCGATTGCCGACCGCTACGGGAACCGGTTCGCGTTGCGAATCGCGATGTTCGTTACCGCATTGGTGCCGCCGCTTGCGTTGACGATCACGTACCTCCCGGTGGAGCTGGGACGCACACTATACACATGGGTGTTCGTCGGGATCGGATTCACACCGATCGTGTTTCGCCTGACCAGCAACTACATTCTCGAGATCGCGCCCGAGATGGATCACCCGCGCTACTTGAGTCTCGCGCAACTCTGCAACGCGGTCGTGATCTTGTCATCACCGCTGTTCGGGCTGATGATCGACGCGACCGGATTCGAGTTGGCGTTCTGGCTGGTAACCGGGCTGATCGCGGCCGGCGGCCTGCTGACGTTTCGGCTCAGCGATCCCCGCGCGCGCGGATCCCAACGCTAGAGCAATTGATTCGGGTCGACTTCGCGAATCCTGGCGAACACACGGCGCGCCCATTCGTCCATCAACTCGATTCCGCGATCGTCTCCCATCTGCATGTTGTCGGTCGCGGCTACCACGGACAGTGCGACGCACAGACCTCGGTGGTAGTCCCGCATGAATCGGTCGAACGGGTAGTCGCGAACACCGTTGTCGACGAGCGCTGCGTGGTAGCCCCGCAGTAGTTCATCGACCGTTTCGGGGCTCGTATCGACGGGCAATCCGCCGCTGATCAGATACGCGACGTCGTATGCGGCGGCGCCCACCCCGGCGAGCTGCCAGTCGAATATCGTCGGGCCGCTTTCTGCGTCGCGGTCCGAGAAGAACACGTTGTCGAAACGAAGATCGCAGTGAATCAGGGTTTGTGGGGCATCGCGGTGGAGATCGACCGAGACCCGTGCGCCGTTCGAGTCGAGCCAGTCGATGTACTTCCCCAACCCGTCACGAATCAGATCCGCGTGGCGTGCTGGAAAACTCCGACGCCCTTTCAAGTACATACCGTGGCGCATCTTTGGGGTCGTATTCTGCCGGGCGAGCCACTTGCGCTCCTCGAGCACTGGATGGTCCCAGAATTTGGCGTGCGCGGCCGCAACTGCAGTGAGCACCGCAGCGCAATCCTCCGGGCTGGCGCCGGCAACCTGATCGCCGACCCGGCCCGGCGCGAGATCTTCGAGCAGCAGCACGTATCGGTAGTGGCGTCGCGAAGTCACGAACCGCGCAAACCACATCACGGCCCCGCCCATCCAGGTGGGAACGTCGTCGAGCTTTCCCGCCTGTTCCATTTCCTTTTCGCGGTCGTGCCCGGCGTCGAACGCGGCGTAGTAGGTGGCCGGCAGCCGCATCGGCACTTGCTCGGCGAGTTCTTCGTAGAACAGAATCTCGCGACGGTAGGCGCCCAGCAGCTCGGCCATCACCCGATTCTCTTTGATGGGAGTGGGAAGCTTCGCGATCAGCGTCTTCGGTACGCCGGGCTCGTCGCGATCGAGCGTGAGGGTCAACCGCGAGATGACGCCCAGAAAACCCTCACCGTCACCCAGGGCCTCGCGCTCGACCGATACGACCTTCGCGCTCCTCAGGTGGCCACGTTCGGCGAGGACTTCTGTCAGCCACTCGGCGGAAAGCTGCTCGGGATGGTCGGGAATGAAGGGTTCGGTCATCGGACGCCCACGGTACCGATTCGAGCGCCGAGTCGCAGCAATGCCGTATGGTTTGATGGATGCTCGTCACTTGACGCCAGACGCGGAGATCCCGATCGGACACCGCCGAATTCAGGAGTAAACCATGCCGCTCCACCCGCAAATCACCGCATTGATGGAAGCCATGGCCGCGAACCCCGACGCACTCGAGATTGCTGAATCAACGCCCGAACAAGCGCGCGAGTTCTATCGGAACCTCGGGGCGATGTTTGGCCCGGGGCCGGACGTCACGGTCGAAGATCGCCCGATCCCCGGCCCGGCGGGTAGCATTCCGATACGCGTCTACACGCCCGATGGCAACGGCCCGTTCGGTGTGTTCGTGTTCTACCACGGCGGCGGTT
>JAJDAM010000506.1 GCA_029261905.1 Deltaproteobacteria bacterium | reverse complement strand
CGGTCCGTCAGCCGCGAGTTGGAGCCTTCGGGGCGCCCAGCGAATTGTGAAATACACAGATACGGCCGGCCGCCCGTGCAGAACTTGCAGACGCCGCACCAGGATGTGAGGCACCCGATCACGTGGTCGCCGGGCGCAAAGTCGGTCACGCCCTGGCCCACCTCTTCGACGATGCCGGCGGGTTCGTGGCCGAGGATGCACGGCGGCGGCATCGGCAGCCCCCCTTCGATCACCGTGAGATCGCTGTGGCAGATACCGGACGCGGCGGTCTTGATCAGAACTTCGCCAGCGCCGGGCGAGTCGATTTCAACGTCTTCGATTTCGAGCGGGGCATTGTTGGCGCGCATCACGGCAGCTTTCATGGGGTTCTCCTGGTGGTGTCTCGCTTGTCGGCGACTTCACGATCTATCGGGTGGGCTCGATCGGCTGATTCTAGTCGAAACGGAGAGCGCCGGCCCCGTCGATCCTGCCCCGGCGGCCGCAGAATTCGGAACGCATCATCGCGTCCATTACGGCGCCGTCCTGCGTGGTTCCCCAGGTGCGACGCCCATCATCGGTCAGGCAAGACGCGTGGCCGATATGGGGTCTGCCGGATCGGTGCGCCACGGTGTACGCCTCGACGGAAATGGGTCCATTCCAGTCGACCAGCGCTTCCCGCAACGGAAGGGCATCGACTGATTCCTGCAGGTTTTCATAGCGGAACCCCTGGGTCGGAGGTTCGGTGGAGTAGACGCCGAACGCGTGCTTCGCCAACCAACCGCCGTTCGCAGTGACGAGACCGCTGGATCCGCGATCTGCGCGGACGACTTCGGCCATGCGTGCGATTGCGTGAAGCACGTAGTTGTTCAGTGGGCCGCCGCCGAACGTGAGCCCGCCGGTCACAGTCAACGCACGGCCCTCGGGGATGCCGAGTTCGTCGGCTGCAATCTGCACCGCAGAGGGAAAGCAACTGTACACGTCGATATGCCCGATCTCGTCGATCGTCTGGTTCGCCAGTTCGAGCACGCGCCCGCCGGCGATGCGCATGGCTGGCGATCGATGAAAATTGGCACGGGTCGAGGCGTAGGTGCTGTCGTTTGCTTCAGTGGCAGCATGCAGGTACACGAGCTTGTCGTCGGGGACGCCCGCATCGCGCGCGGTTGCCAGCGAACAGAGGATCACGGCGGCCGCCATGTCGACTCGTGGATTGGAGTTCATCAGCCGCGTGTACGGAAACGAGATCATCGGGTTTTCGGGCGACGGGCGACCGATTTCTTCGGCGGTGTAGGGCTTGCGGATCCACGCGTGCGGGTTGTCGCGCGCGACCCGGTTGAAGCTGGCCCACAGCTGTGAGATTCGTTCCACTTGATCCGGAATACTTTCCTTTCTCGCGTGGCGAATGGCGCTATCGAAAACGGAATACATGTCACTGGCGCTGTTCATTCCGCGAGCCAGCTCGGCGGGATGGAAGATCGGTTTGTCGTCTGCGACGAGTCTGTCGGGCGTACCCGGGGCCTCTGTCTGTCGAAGCTCGAGGCCTTGCCGCTCGGCCTGGCCCAGGCTGCGCCCGTTTTCTGCCCCGGTGATCAGCACGACATCCCGTCGGCCTGCGCGAATGGCTTTCGCGGCGTCGATCACACAGGCCTGCGCGAAGTTGCCACCGTAGGGAGTGGTCACGGTCTCTTCGAGTTCAGCGCCGATCCTTCGCGCGATCTCGCGTCCCGGATCGCCGTAGCTCCACAGTCCTCGGATCACATACATCGCGCGTGCACGCTGCAGCAGGCCGGGTGCCTCCGAGTCGTCGCGCGCTGCGCCCACGGCCGAGATCATCATCTCGAGCGGCTCGGCGGCTTCTCGCGGATCTTCCGCGCGTTGCAACCTCTGGCCAACCCCGGCGATGACCGGGGTCTCGTGCGCTGAACTCATCACCACTCCCTGCTGGATATCGGATTGCGATCTTAGAACAGGATCTGGGGGGTGTCGGGACAAGGTGTCGGAACGAGATGTCGAAATGGGGCCGGATCGGGGAGCGCTCGGATCGTTGTCACTTCCGCGATATCAGCCTCCCGTTTTCAATCGCATGAAAATCGGCCTGGCGAGACGCGGGCATTCGGGTGAGGCTTCGGCATCGGAGGGAGTGCGGATGCGAATCCTGTTGTCGATTTTCGGCGCCATCGTCGTGCTGCTCGTTGTGGTCTCGGTTGCGGTGTTCGTCAGTGCTCGGCTCAGTCTCGACAGCGAGTACCGGCACACGAGAGAGACGGAAAAACTGCCGCTGCTGGCGCCTGGAGTGGCGGCCGGCGAAGTGCGCATCGCAGCAGGGGGCATGGAGTTCCGCGCGCGTGTAGCGGGATTGTCGGGCGAAGGTCCGGCGGTCGTGCTGCTGCATGGATTCCCGGAAACGTCGATCATGTGGCAACCGCTGATCGAGGCGTTGGCGGTGAAGGGCTATCGGGTCGTGGCCTTCGACCAGCGCGGCTACAGCCCGGGGGCGCGTCCCGAGGGAGTCGACGCCTATGCGCTGGACGGGTTGGTGGCGGATGTATTCGCGGTCGCAGATGCAGCCGGGTTCGAGAGGTTTCACCTCGTCGGCCACGATTGGGGCTCGATCGTCGGTTGGAATGTGGCTGCAGATGGACGCGACCGTGTGCTCTCCTACGTGTCACTATCGATTCCGCATCCCGGTGCGATCAGCGCCGCCAACGCAGGCAGTGGTACACCGGGTTACATCAAATTCTTTCGGATGGGTGGCGTCGCCGAGTCGATTCTCAGCGCCGGTGGGCTGTTCCTGATGAAGAATGCGCTGTACAGCGACATGCCCGAGGATCAACTTGCCGAGTATCTCGCAGTGTTCTCGGAACCGGGAGCACTCGAGGCGGCGTTCAACTGGTATCGCAGCGTGCAATTGGAGACACAGCTGCAGGCGGGCAAAGTCGTGCAACCGGTTCTGTATGTCTTCGGCAATCGCGACATGCCCGTGTTCGTGCGACCCGAGGTCCGCGCATTGCATACTCGATTCGCGACCGGCCCGTTCGAAGAGGTCGAGTTGGATGCCGGGCACTGGTTGATCCAGGCGCATCCCACGACCGTCGTAGACGCAGTGCTGCGTCACCTGGCGGCACAGCCGTAGAAATGTCCCAATAGAAATGTCCGGATCCAAGTCTGACGAGCTGACCGAATCAGCCATCGAATCGAAGCGCCTCGAACTCGAGCAGCTGAAGCTCGATCTCGCCGCGCAATTGCAGGCCAGCGCCGACGCCGCGAAGCCGGTCAAGCTCGACCAGACTGCGGTCGGACGGCTGTCGCGGATGGAATCGATGCAGAGTCAGGCGATGATCCAGGCCGCACGCCAGGGATTGGTGGTTCGCATCAGCCAATGTGACAACGCGTTGGAATCGATCGAGCGAGGCGACTACGGGATGTGTCGGCTCTGTGAGGAACCCATCAGCTCCAAGCGACTGAACGCGAAGCCCGAGGCGCCATTTTGTCTCGAATGCCAGCGCGGTGCAGATCGCCGCTGAAGTCGCAATGGTTCGAGTCGAACTGATTCGCCTCGCGCAGCGTGTCGCGCGAGCCGCGTTACTCGACCACGGACATCCGCGAATAGATGTGAACGGATGTCGCGAGTTCCGAAAGCGGGAGGGTCTGCACCAGCCCGAATCCATCCGCGACGACATCGCCCAGCCGCGTCGATTCGCGCGCGCTGCCGTCCCACGACAGCGGCGAGTCGGGAGCGATGTCGATCACGACTACACCGTCGACGACTACGGCGTCAGCAGAACTCTCTTCGATGGCGTGTTCGACTCGCGTCTTCCACGAGCCCGGATCGCCATCGAGTCGGACGAAATCTGCGAACGATTCCCGCACCCGCCGGCGCTCGAGCAGGCTCCATTCCGTCACGTAGTCGAGCGGAAGGGTACCGACGAACAGCACGCGCTCGTAGCGATCTAGAGCGGCGAGGTAGGCGTCGGTCAAATCGAGTGTCGAGATCCGTGGTCGAGTCGAATCGTCGAGCAGCGGTGTGCGCAGTGTGCGGGTGTGTGGAGCCGAGAGGAAGAGCAGGGCGGCGATGATGGCCGTGGAGGCCATGGCGGGTATCCATGCTTTCCTGCGCTTGCGTGAATAGGCGATCCACGCGGCGCCACAGCCTGCCAGCACCCACACGAGCGCGATCCAAGTGTGAAGGAACCGCTGTTGGTGATTCGGGTGCACGACTGTGAGCAGGCAACCGATGCCGACGAGGAACCAGACGATTTCGGTGCCGGCTCGCATCCAGCGAATCGACCGCAGCCCGATCGCCAGCAGCACGGCTGCTGCGATCCACAGCGGAGGCGAGGCGTGGTAGTAGGTCGCGAATGCCTCCGAGTAGAACTCGACGCCACTCCACACGCCGGTCCAAGGGATTCGGGTATTGATGGGGCTGACATAGCCCAGCAGGTTTCCCAATCGGGTCGGCAGCAGCGCGAAGACCGTAAACGGCAGCACATGCCATAAGAGGAAGGCACGCAGACGAGGGTCGATTTCGGCCAAGCGCGCGCGCTGACGGATCGCACTGGGCAAGACCCGAAGCACCAGTGCGATCCAGGCGATGTTCAGCGGCTCGGCCAGCGATCGGATCTCGATCTCGATTCCGGCGATCTCGAATTCTTGATGGCCCAGAAATGGCATGGCCAGAGCCACGGGGATCGAGCCGGCGATGACCCAGGTCAGTGGGTGCAGTAGTTGCGTCCGAATCCAGCCGGGCGCGGCAATTGCTGCGATCACTCGTTGCGCGAGGCCACGCACGGCAGCCGGGTATTGCCATGACAGTGAGGCGGTCAACGCGAGCACAGCCAGCAGCCAGTAGTTGTAATTCGTGATCAGCAACAACGACATCGCTGCTGCAATCGTTCGCCACGACTGCGAGCGACCTGTCTGGAGGGCGCACAGGTATCCCCACACCACGACGAGCGTGAGCCATGCACCGAGGCTCTCGAGCATGACATCCGTGGCGAGCGCACGGTGGGCGGGGCTACCGATCACGAACAGGGCGGCTACTGCACCGGCCAGTGTTCCTCCGGCCGGCACGCAACGTCGCGCCACCAAAAACGCGAAGAAGATGCAACCGGCCCAAGCCGCCAGGCTCGGGAGTACTGCGTTGTCGTGCCCGATCCCGGTGATGAGCATCGCGCCGGCCGCAGCGATCGCGTGCAGCGGCGGCCACTGGCGTGCCCTGTCCAGGTCGAGGACGAGCCGTGGTAGATCGAGTTCGCGTACGTCCAGTGCCAGTCGAAGCGCGTGTGCGTAGTGGGCATTGCGGTCGTGATGGATCGGTGCCCAACGCGATCGCGAGTCGTCGACGAATGGCTCCCAGGTGTCGAATGCAAGCCAGACGGCCAGTGCCGCCACTGCGATCGCGACTGCCGTGTGAATGGTTCTTGTTCTGCGATCGCTCACTCGCGCGGATCCATCGCCTGGTCTAGCAGCCGGCTCGGGTGCAATCTTCGAAGCTCGGGCATTCGCAGCCGATCACGGCTTGAAGCACGGTTCGCATTCGCTGTGCTTCGGCGATGCGTTCTTCGATCTCTGTCAACTTCTTCTGCGCCAGTTCACGCCAGCGAGGTCCGGGAGGCGTGCTTCTCGACACGCCCCGAAGCAACTGTCGGGTTTCGGCGACGGTGAAGCCTGCGCTCTTGGCGAGCTCGATCAGTGACAGACGGTCGAATATGTCGCCGCCGTAGATGCGCGCATTGCCACGCCGGTCCGCCTTGGGGATCAGGCCTTCCTTTTCGTAGTAGCGAATCGCCGAACTCGCGATCCCTGTGCGCTCCGCCACTTCACCAATCCGATACGTCATGGTTGGCTCCTTCCGCGGAAGTTCGTGGCGATCCCCCGGCTTTCTGGCCGGGCGCCCTTGACTTGAAGTGCACTTTAAGGGTTAGCCTCTCCAAAGTCCAATGGAGGTCCGCATGATCGATATACGTGATGTCTGCAATTTGTCAGACGAAGACCGAAAGGCGAGGCGCAAGTTCCTGCGCGACGAGCTGGTCCCCGAAATCCGGGGCAGAGATGAATTGCCCGACGGATTGGCGTTGATTTTCGATCACAGCATGCGCGGCGAACTCGACGCCTTCGTAGCCTTCGAAACCGAGTGCTGCCCCGGTGTGGGATTCAGCGTGAAGGAAGCAACGGAGTCGTTGCGACTCGAGATCACCGGGGTCGATCCCGGTGCGGCTGTCTTCGCGGACTTCGTCGCTGCGCCGCAACCGCCGCCATTCCTTTCGGACTCGACCGAGGCACGCAGCTGGCTGCGGGTGGTGCGCTCTGCGGGGCTCGGTGCGGTCGGTGCATTCTTCGTGTTCTGCGTGGTTCCGATCGGATTGGTGGCGGTAGTGGGTGCGCAGATCGCAGAACCGCTGGGCATGTTGGACAATCTCTGGGTGATCGGCGCAGGC
>JAJDAM010000505.1 GCA_029261905.1 Deltaproteobacteria bacterium | reverse complement strand
TCCGGGATCGACCTCGCGGTCGATGCGTTGGATCACGCCGGATCGGTCGATGAAAATCGTCCATCGCTGCGCGTAGCCCCCGCCCGGCGCGAGCACGCCGTATGCGCGCGCGACCTTCCCATCTACATCACTGAGGAGTGTCGATTCCGCGCCGATCGATTTGGCGAATTCGCGATTTCGTTCCGGCGAATCGAGGCTCACCATGAAAGTCCGCACGTCATACGCGCCGAGGGCGGGCTCGCTGTCCCGCAGCGAGGTGAGTTGGGCCGTTCAGCCTCCGGTGAAGGCTTTTGGAAACCACGCGAGCACGACGCCTTCGGAGCCCCCTTCGTCCAGCAGCTCGACGAGTCGGTACGATTTCCCATCCGATCCCGGCAGCTCGAAATCCGGCGCGACGTCTCCCACCGCGAGCTCCGCCGCGCTCGCACCACTGCCGAGCAGCAACGCGGCCCCACACAGCAACGGGATCACGAATCGAATCGAACTCACGCGCCGAACATACCACGGCGGCTCCCGGTTCTCGCTGCAATTTCGGGAGTTTCAGCGGCCTGCTAGGCTGTGTCGCGGTCGTTTCATGGCGTCGTTTCATGGATTGGAGCAGCGCCCGGACGTCACCGCGCAGATTCAGAGGGCCCGAGCATTGACCGAAGTGCGAGTTCCGACCGAGGTGCGTGCGTCTAGCGACACGCCGAAACTCGATGTGGACGGCACCCACAGCCTCGAAGACGCCTTCGAACTACTCGCCGAGATGACCCAGGACTTTGCGAGTTCGATGGACCTCGACGCCACGCTGGAAAAGGCACTGGCGTCGGTGGCCGGGCATCTCGACGCCGAGGCGGGCTCACTGTGGCTGCTCGATCTCGAAGCGGAGCAGATTTCGTGCCGCGCCTGCGTCGGGCCGAACCCGATCGTCGGCATGACGCTGGGCATGACCCAGGGAATCGTAGGGCGAAGTGTCATGGAGAACGCCTGCCAGTCCGTGTTCGACGTCAGCAAGGATCCGGCTTTCTCGAGCAAAGCAGACGACGAGTCGGGCATGGTCACGCGATCGCTGCTGTGCGCGCCGATGAGTTTTTCGGGCCGGAAGATCGGAGCGATCGAACTCATCAACAAGAAGAGCGACGACGGCCACTTCGCGCAGAAAGACGTACACCCGCTGCAGGTGTTGGCTTCGTCGGCCGCGCTGGCGATCGCGAACAACCGGATGGCAGCCTCCTTGGTCGATGCCCAGCGTGTTCGCCGCGAGCTCGAACTCGCTGCCGAGATCCAGCGCAACCTGCTGCCCCGCGCTCGCCCCGATCCGTTTCCGATCCAGGGGATGAACATTCCCGCGCGTACCGTGTCCGGCGACTTCTTCGACATCCTGCCGGTCGACGGCGGCCTGGCGTTCTGCCTGGGCGACGTTTCGGGCAAGGGAATCAACGCGGCGCTGTTGATGGCTAAAACGGCGAGTCTGTATCGCTGTCTTGCCAAAACGGTGTCACGGCCGGGAGATCTGTTGCGACAGCTCAACGATGAAATCTGCGAGACGGCGACGCGCGGCATGTTCGTGACGATGTCGGCGGGCGTCTACGACCCACGGACGGGGCTCGTGTGTCTCGCCAACGCGGGGCACGAGCCGGCGGTCTGTCACGCCGAAGGCGGTTTCACGACCTTCGATGCAGAGGCCCCCCCGCTGGGGATCGTCCCGGAAGGGGATTTTCCAGAGACCGAGCTAGATATGCGAGGCGGGTCGCTCTACATTTTTTCAGACGGCCTGACAGAAGCCGCCGACGAATCCGGAGATCAGTTGGGCCGCGAAGGACTCGAGCGGTTGGTCTGCGATTTCGAAGGTGTGGCATTGGCTGAGAGGGTGAGTGCCATCGTGGAGAGTGTCAGCATGCTCGACCTGCGAGACGACCTCACATTACTCGCCGTGTCGGATGAACACGCCCGTGCGGAGCGGGGCGGAGGAGCGTGACGCCCGCCGAAGACGGTCGAATGCTCGAGTTGCGCGTTCCGGCTCGTCCGGCTGAGCTCAAGACCATCCGGGATGCTGTCCGCAGCTGTGTCGAAGCATGCGGCTGCGACGAGAAATCGACCGCCGACATCGTGCTCGCGATCGACGAAGCCTGCCAGAACATCATCCGACACGCCTACCACGGCCAGCCCGGCGGCCAGATCGTCATCGAGATCGATCATTTCGATGACAAGCTGGTCTTCTCGCTCACCGACTTCGCGCCGACCATCGATCCGGAGACCGTCAAACCGCGGGATCTCGACGACATTCGACCCGGTGGGCTGGGCACACATTTCATCCGACACGTGATGGACGAAACTACGTTTACGAAGCCCCCGTCTTCCGAAGGGAATGAAGAGGGAAATCTGTTAAGAATGGTGCGCCGAATCGATTGACGCATCTGCGTCAACACGGCCGAGAGGCGCGAGAGGAACGATGGAACACGCAGTCCGAGAAGAGCAGGGAAAACTGGTGGTATCGTTTCAGGGCGAAGTCGATCTCGAGCATTCACCGAAGGCGCGCGAGGTGCTGCTCGGCGCGGTCAAGAAGAAGCAAGATGTTCTCGTGGACCTGTCCGAAGTCAGCTACATCGATAGTTCGGGTGTCGCGAGCCTCGTCGAGGCATTCCAGAGTTCCAAGAAGGCCGGTTCTTCATTTGGCCTGGTTTCGGTGAATCCAGCCGCGCTCCGGGTTCTCGAACTCGCCCGACTCGACAGGGTTTTCACGATCCATTCGACGCTCGCGGAAGGCCTCGGTGGCGGCTCCTAGTTCGTCGAGCAATTCGCCGAACCTCGCCTCTCGGGCCCTCGAACGCCTCGATGCGTTGGGCCGCAGTACAACCGATCGGATCGCCTTCTTCGGCCTCGGTGCCAGCCTGTTCGTCGAGTCGGTCCGCTGGATCTTCCTGGGCAGACGCCTTCGCCAGATCGTGCGGGCTCAACACGTCGCCGCCGAAATGATGGACATCGGGGTACTCGCCATCCCGATCATCTCCGTCGTATCGATTGCGATCGGATTTACGCTGTCGATGCAGGGAATCCAGGGGCTGGAGCAGTTCGGCGCTCAACATCAGGTAATCGGCGGTGTGGCGCTGGGAGTCACCCGCGAATTCGGTCCACTGATCACCGCCATCATCGTCGCTGGCCGGTCGGGCTCCTCTCTCGCGGCGCGCATCGGCGCGATGACGATCTCTCAGGAAGTAGACGCGTTGAAGGTCATGGGAATCAACCCGGTCCGCTTCTTGGTGGCGCCCAGCCTGGTCGCCATGCTGATCGTGCTCCCCACGCTGACGCTGTGGTCGATCGCCATCTCGTTGCTCGCATCCGCACTCTATGTCACGCCTGTCATCGGGACGACGCTCGGCGCGTTCGTGACCGAAGTCAACGCGTCGATCACGACCGACGATCTCGCACACGGATTGACCAAGACGTTGATTTTCGCTGTCTTGATTACGATCGTGGCCGCCTCGAAGGGCACTTCGGTCGAAGGCGGCGCCGAAGGGGTTGGACGCGTTACCCGGGATTCGGTGGTTGGCGGTATTTCGGCCGTCATCATCAGCGATTTGTTGTTCGTCTATGCGATGACCCGGTTTTGAGCGGCGATCCGAACGGCGAATACGTCATCGAGGTCGAGAACCTCGTCACCCACTATGGGGATCGACAGATTCTCAAGAACGTCAATCTGCGCATCCGGCGCGGCGAGATCATGGTCATCATGGGCGGCAGCGGGTCCGGAAAGACCACACTGCTGCGTCACCTGATGGCGTTGGAAAAAGCCACGTCGGGCTCGATCAAGTTGCTGGGAAGCGACGTGACCCAACTCAACGAGATCGAGCTCTACGCGATGTGTCGCAAGATCGGGGTTTCGTTCCAGGGCGGCGCACTGCTCAGCTCGCTGACGGTGGGTGAGAACATCACGTTACCGCTGCGCGAGCACACCGATCTCGACCAGACCGTGATGGACATCATGGCGCGGATGAAGCTGGAAGTCGTCAATCTGGCCGGGTTCGAGAACCTGATGCCATCGGAGCTCTCGGGCGGCATGCTCAAACGCGCTGCACTGGCCCGCGCGATCATCACGGACCCGGCGCTCCTGTTCTGCGATGAACCGTCCGCCGGGCTCGACCCGGTCGTGTCCTCGGCGCTCGACGAGTTGATCCTCCGGCTGCGCGATGCAATGGATATGACGATCGTCGTGGTGACGCACGAACTCGACAGCGCATTCCGGATCGCCGATCGCATTACCGTCCTGGACCAGGGCGCGATCCTGACGGTCGGAACCGTGGAGGAAGTCAAGAACAGCGACAACGAACGCATCCAGAACCTGCTGAACCGCAAGTTCGAAGTAGAGGAGCCCGACCCGGAAGAGTACCTGGCGCGGCTGATGGGACACACGTGATGCTGGCACACAATCGAGTGCGAAACCGGGCGGGATCGGCCTGCATCGGCCCGGCTGGCTCTGCTAGGTTCCTGCCCGAATGAAGAAGGCCAACCGCAACTACGTCGCCGTGGGCGCGCTCGTGCTCTCGATGCTCGCGCTGTTGATTTTTTGGATTGCAGTGCTCTTGGGCTCGACGTCATCGGTAGATTCCTACTATGTCTTGTGGAACAACGTCATGGGTCTCAAGCCCGGCACCCAGATCCTGTTCGAGGGGTACCAGATCGGCTTGATCGACAGCATCGAGAAAGCCGACGGCGCGCACACCGGCGGCAAGAACTATCGCGTGAATATCGAGGTCGAAGAGGGTTGGCCCATTCCGGAGGGCTCTGTCGCCCAGACCGCATCCCCAACGGTCCTCGCCGCGCTCATCGTCAACATCGATGCTGGCGATTCGACCACGCTCCTCGAGCCCGGAAGCGAAATCGAGGGGAAAGAGCAGAGCGATCTGTTCGCCGCGGCGGGCGACGCAATGTCGTCGGTGTCCGACATCCTCGAATTCGTGAAGCCGATACTCGAAGAAATCACTTCGAGTGTCAGTTCGGTGTTGAACGACGAGAACGCTGCACAGATCACCAGCTTGCTCCAAACGCTCAATACCCGGGTCAGTGAGATCCTGAGCGCTCGCAACGCCGGAAACATCGAGAGTATTCTCACGAACCTGAACCAGGTCAGTGAAGACGTGTCGCGCTTGACGATCGGGCTCGAAGAAACGAAGGGCGAGGTCGATCGCGTGCTGGGTGCCGTCACCACATTGATGGACGAGCGCAAAGGCGACGTCGGGCACGCGCTGGCAGACCTGCATGCATCACTCGAGACGGTCTCACGACACATCGATTCGATTGCGAACAACCTCGACTCCACGGTTCGAAATGCCAACGAATTCAGTCTGCAAATCCGCGAGAATCCCGGTGTGTTGCTGCGCGGTCGAGACGTCGAGGACGACGCTCGGGCAGATCGATGAGCCTACCCCGCGCCATCGGACGGTGTGCCGTCGTTGCCGCCCTCGTCGCATGGGTGTTCGTCGCTTGCGCCGGTGGGCCGGCGCCAATCGATCATTTCTACACGGTCGAAGTAGCGGCCCCAAGCAGCACGAGTGGAGCCGCTCTCACGGGTACACTGCATGTCGATCCGCTTCGCTCCGACGGGTTGATCGGGCAACGGAACCTGTTGTACCGGCAACACGAAGGCTCTGCGGAGATCCGGCAACACAAATATCACCGATGGACCGATCCGCCTGCGTTGGCGCTCCAGGCCGCGCTCGTCACCTACTTGCGCGAGGCAGCCGCGGCCCAATTCGTGATGGAGTCCAACGCCCGCACCCGCGCGGCCTACACGGTGACGGGTCGCATTCAGCGTTTCGAGCGGCATTTGGACGGCGGAGCCATCGTCGAGATCGACCTGACGCTGACGAGCGTCGAAGGCGCAGTGCTGGTGCACGAGAGCTACACCGAGAAGCGCACCGGGTCTGACGTCGCGAATTCTGCAACGGCAGTCGGTGAGGCCGTGCACGGCATCTTCGAGCGCTTCCTCGCCGATTTGCGTCGTTCAGCCGAAGCTTCTCGACAGCCGTAGCCCGCTTTCATGTCGATCCTGTTGATTCGTCACGGCGAGACCCTTGGCAATGCCAATCGCGTGGTCCAGGTGCCCGAAACCCCGCTGTCTGAGCGCGGACTTTCGCAAGCGAGCCGGCTTGCTGACCGACTGGCCCATGTCGGAATCACGAGAATTCTGGCCAGCGATTATTCGCGCGCCGCAATGACGGCGCAAAGCCTCAGCGCCTCGACCGGCATCGCAGTCGATTCGGAACCTCTGCTGCGTGAGAGAAATTTTGGCGACCATCGCGGCACCCGGTACGACGATCTCGAAGTCGACCTGTTCGGACCGAGTTACTCGCCTCCCGGCGGCGAAGACTGGGAAGTATTCCACGCGCGAGTCGAACGTGCGTGGCATTCGATTCGCCAGGCGGCGGCGCAGGCACCCGGAAAACTCGCAGTCGTCACCCACGGCTTGGTGCTCTACTCCCTGATCGATCGTCACCTGGTGCTGAGCGACGACGAGGAGCCGACGATGGGTTTCGCAAACACTTCGGTGACCGTGGTAGAAGCGAGAGATCCGTGGCGCGTGGAGTTGCTCAATTGCAGCGCACATCTCGACGAGTCGACGGCGAGCGACAAAAAGACCGTTTCGGGCATCTGAACCAGATCCGAAACCCGTTGAGTGCCACGGGGTTACGACCTCGGCTGCCTCCGGCTGGGAGCTTGCGAATTCGGCTCCCAGGCAGGTCCCGACCTTGTCGGGTGGAACGAGTTTAATTATTTTACGTACAATAAATAAATGAGTAGACCCATCGATTGCCGGAGGCTCGGATGACATTTCCCAATGTGCGCTTTCTTTTGGGGGCCATGGTTTTGGCGTTGCCGGTTCCATGCGTTGCAGAAGCGGCGGCTCCGACAGGTCGCGAGATCATGGAACTCGTCGATGCGCGCGACGACGGTGACAACATGGCCCAGGAGATGGAGATGATCCTGATCGACAAGCGGGGCGAACGGCGCGAACGCACGATCCACATGATGAGCCGCGACGTCGGTGAAGACACCGAATCGATCATGTTCTTCCTGTCCCCGGCCACCGTGAAGGACACCGGTTTCCTGACCTACGACTACGACGCTCCCGACAAAGACGATGACCAGTGGCTGTTTCTGCCCGCGTTGAAGAAGACCAAGCGGATCGCCACCGGTGACAAGAGCGGAAGCTTCATGGGGTCGGACTTCACCTACTCGGATATGACGGATCGAATTCTCGATCGATACGACTACAAACTTCTCAAAGAAGATGAGGTAGCCGGTCATCCCGTCTGGGTCGTCGAGGCCATCCCGAACACGGAAGAAGAAATCGAGGAGACCGGCTACACGAAATCAGTGGTGTTCGTGAGGAAGGACAATCACGTCGTCGTCCGCGCGAAGAGCTGGCTGAAGAAGGGCAAGCGCGAGAAGTACCTGGACGTGAAGTCGATGGAACTGATCGAGGGAGTCTGGGTCCCGACCGAGACCCACATGACGACGAAGAAAGGCAAGACGACGTTGCACAAGACCGTCATGAAGGCGCACAACGTACGCTTCAATCAGGAACATCCCGACGATCTGTTCACAGTCCGAAAACTGGAGCGCGGGCTCTGAAGCGAGCATTCTGGCTGTGCATCATCGCGGCACTCTGCTTTGCGATGCTCGGCATCCCGGCCTCGGCTGCCCCCGACGAGGACGAGTTCGACCTGGGTGGATTCGACGAGACGGGCGACGACGAGCTCGGCGGATTCGAATCAGACGACGACGAACTGGGCGGATTCGGTGACGACGAGTTCGACGACACTGGGTTCGACGACCGCAGCTCGCTGGAGAGCGAATCGGTAGATCTCACACCGACCGATCGATTCTGGGACCTGACCGGCAGTGCCAGCCTCGGCGCGTCGATCAACTATCTCGATCACAAGTCTGCTACCGGAACCCAATACCAGGGTCTTGCACGGCTCCGGTCCCGGCTGAACCTGCAACTGGACGTGGACCTTCCCGCCGGTTGGCGCGGGCGCGTTGCGGGCTTCGGATTCTACGACTGGGCGTACCTGGCCAACGGGCGACACCAATACACGCGCGACGTACTCGACATCTACGAGTGGGAAGCCGACGTACAGGAAGTCTGGGTGCAGGGCAGCATCACAGAAGCGCTCGATGTGAAGATCGGGCGCCAGATCGTCAACTGGGGACGGTCCGACACCCTGCGCGTCATCGATATCTTGAATCCCCTCGACAATCGCGAGCCGGGTCTGACCGACATCGAAGACCTGCGGCGCCCGGTGATGATGGTGAAGGCCGACGCATTCTACGGCGATTGGTCGCTCAGCTTGATTGCGATTCCAGAGATTCGCTTCAGCAAGAACCCACCGATCGGCAGCGACTTCGCGCCCGTCTTCGATTCGATCGGAACTCTGGAGAGCTTCGTCGTTCCCGAGAACATTCCATCCGAGTCATTCGACAACACGAGTTGGGCGGCGGCTCTCAGTGGCGTGTTTTCTGGCTGGGACATCTCGTTCCACTTCGCGCGAATGTGGTCCGACACCGCCTACCTCCGCCCGGGCCCGGTGATTCCCCTCCCCACCCCGGGTGAGCAGTTCCCCACTCCCGGCGAACTGCGGCACAGCCGCGTCACGGTGGTCGGAGCGGGCGCCAACTACACGATTGGAAGCTGGCTCGTAAAGACCGAATTCGCCTGGCTCGATGGCCTCGACTACACCACGTCGGCTCCGGTCACGTTTACCATACCGCCCAGGCCGAACACGCCCCCCATCGGGCCAATCAGCATCGTGGCCCCGACCGGCTCGACCCGCAAGTGTCGACTCGATTTCATGATCGGTGTCGAGTACTACGGCTGGACCGACACCAATATCGTGCTCGAGGTCGCGAACCGGCACATCTTCGGCTTTCGCGACGACATGCGCCCCAACTTCAGCGTCGAGCGCAACTCTCTCGAAACCGCGCTGCGGATCACGCGCGACTTCATGAACGAGCGACTCGCCGCAACGCTGGTCGCAATCGCATTCGGCAATCACGCCCAGGACGGCAGCGT
>JAJDAM010000504.1 GCA_029261905.1 Deltaproteobacteria bacterium | reverse complement strand
AGCCATGGAGCGGAGGCCATCCCTGGCCGCCTCCGCGTCGTCGACCGACTCGCGAATTTCGAATCAGGGTGAATCACGTCAATTGTCTTGGTTTCGGTCTCACGCTCCGTTGCAGACGGCCCAGCACCAGCGCAGCCGAGTTGGCCGTGGTCCCGCTCTGGCGGCATACTGTGTTGGCAGAATTGGGTGCAGCTTAACCGCATGCCCGATTGGTAGGTCGATAGGTAGATAGATAGATAGGTAGATCGATAGGAGGACACCCGAATGGCCGCATCCGCCGAAGTGGAAATCAACGGGCAGATTGATCCGCTGCTCACCGCTGCGTTTCACGACAATCCGGGGCCGGTCATCGCGGAGCTGCGCGAGAAGGACCCGGTGCATTTGATTCCCGGTCTGGGGATCTGGGTCGTGACACGATACGACGATGTGCGGCGTCTGTTTACCGACCCCAATGTCGACAACGACCAGCGACTCTACGAAAACTACGTCCCGCGGCCCGAGGGCTCGGCGCTGCGCTGGATCAGCGACAACAGCCTGTTCGCGGTGGGGCCCGAGCAGCATGCGCGCCAACGCCGGCTCGTGTCGGCAGCGTTCACACCGCGCGCCGTCGCTCGCATGGAAGGTCAGGTTCGTGCCGTCATCGAGCAGTACGCCGAGAAGCTGCGAGGGCGCAAAGGCGTCGTCGACCTGGTGGCCGAGTTCACCGGGCCGATTCCCAATACGGTGATCAGCCGCATTACCGGGATCCCCGCCAAGGGCGCCGACGAGTTGCGGTTTCGCGAACTCGCGCAGGCGGTCATCAGCGGCATCAGCCCGTTTCTGAGTGACGAAGACCGGAAGAAGGCCGACGACGCGATTCTCGAGATGACCGATCACGTGCGCCAGATGGCGATCGAGCGGCGCAAGAACCCGCGCGAAGACCTCGTCTCGGATCTCGTGCTCGCCCACGACGAAGCCGACACGATGACCAACGACGAGATCGTGCTGATGGTAACCGCCTTGGTGTCCGCGGGGTCGGAAACCACCAGCATCGGCGGGACGACCGCGCTGCGCGCGCTACTCGACAACCCCGATCAATTGGAGCGGCTGCGACAGGACCGATCGCTGCTGCCGAACGCGGTCGACGAGCTGCTGCGGTACGACTTCGGCACCGCAGGCCTTCCGCGTTATGCGATCCGGGATTTCGAGCTGCGCGGCAAACAGATCAAGAAGGGACAGCTGATCCTGCTCAGCTTCTTTGGCGCGCACCACGACCCGGAGGTGTTCCCGAACCCCGACCAACTCGACGTCGGCCGCGACACCTCGGCGATGACGATCTTCGGCCACGGTCCGCACTACTGCCTGGGCGCCAACCTGGCCCGACAGGAGATGCGTTGCATGATCGAAGCGGCGCTCGATTTCCTGCCGCCGGGCGCGCGCGTGCTGACCGACCAGATCGAGCGCACGCAGATCGCGATGTTCTCGCGGATCGACACGCTTCCGGTTGATTTCGGGAACTGATCGACAGGTTGGATCGCCGTTAGCGTCGCCAGCAGACGAGGGGTCGCCCCGGTCCCTACTGGGTCGGCACGGCCTTCGGCACCGGCAGTTGCAACGGTCGCATGACGCCTTCTGCGATGTCGAAGCAGATCTCCTGGTAATCCAGGCAATCGCACACGTACAACAGAAACGCGTTCAACATGGTCGATGCGGTCGCGAGGTTGGCGAACAGGATCTGCGGCGTCGAAAGTACCGCTTCGGTGCACGACAGCTCTGTCGGCAACTCGTCGCTCGGGGTCGCGATCTCGGGGTGATAGGCGCCGAGGTGCGGGCTCAGGTCGCGGCCGTTCTCGCTCTGGTAGACCTGCACGTTCCCGTACGTCCCGCGATGCAGGCTGCCGGACGAATCCTCGCCCACGCCGTCGTTGCCGCCCGAAATCAGGCAGACGTCGTCGAGACGGTCGCGGCAGTAGTTCCCGACCAGTTGTCGGGTCGCGTGATTGTCGACGGCGAGCAGCACGGTGTCGCCTTCGTGCAGCAGGCTTTCGATGTTGTCCGGCGCGACGAACGATTCGACGGTACTCAGCGTCACCTGCGAATCGCCCACCAGCTCGATCAGATCGTCGCGCACGACGGCGGCTTTGTTGCCAAACTCGGTAAACGACATTCGAGCCGCGTTGTGTGCTTCGAACGCGTCGCCGTCGATCAGCACGACTCTCGCCGGGTTCGTGTTCGCTGCCAGGTACATCAACAGGTATCGCGCCACGATGCCGCCGACGCCGCCGAGTCCGATCAGCTTGATCGTGCCGAAGTCGTCCGTCGCGGCCTGTAGCGGAGTGTGGGGTTGGGTCATGGTCTGCCTCTTGTTTGCAATGGATCCGCTGCGCGGATCGGCTGATCAGAAGGATCAGGAGTAGTACGAGCTCACGTACGAGACTTCCGTCTCGACCTTGACGCGTTCGATCCACTCTTGTGGGACGTCGCGCTTTCGCTCCTGGTAGTGCTTGTCGTAGTTCTCGATCACATCGGCCGGCTCCAGCGCGAACCGCGCGCCGTCGACGACCGCCTCGACGTGGAGTTCGGGCGGTTCCTGGTAGAGCCGGCCGACGACGATGTGGAGCCCGGCCATGTGCGTTTCGTCCTCTTTGTCGGTCGTGGACGCATAGGCGGGGTAGTCGACGTGGCTGTGGATATCTCCGAAGGGGACCCAGTCGCTCGGTAGGTGGGTGGGCGGCACATAGTGGACGCCGATCGGCGAGCGATGGCCGTCCCAGGCCTTCGTCATCGTCGCCGTCTGCTCGGGGACGACCAGCCGGACGCATTGCTCGCTGCGATCCCACACGAGCATCGCTGCGGCCTCCGACCCCTGCAGTTCGGCGATCACATCGAAGAAGCCGACCGCGAGTTCGAACAGATCGCACGGGATCATCGGAAACTGCGGAATCAGAAACGGCGACTGCACTTCGAGTTCACTCGGCCCGCCCGTCGACTTCACGCAGCTTTGAAAAAAGTCGTGGTTGCGACAGATGTACAACCCGTCGCGGGCGACGATGTAGAACATCCGCTCGTCGTTCGGCCAGGCGAGGTCGGCCGAGCGTTTGGCCATCACCGGCGTTTCGGGCCAGATCGGTTTCTGGGTTTCCAGCTGTGTCTTTGTCTTTGTCTTTGTCTCTGTCTGTGCCAGTGCCTGGATGGATGTCGGTTTGTGTTGGCTCATGCGGACCTCTTCTTCGGTTGTGCGTTCACGATCACGCGCGCGATGTCGCGGGCGGTCGTGACGGCTTTGGCGCGGCCGCCAAATGCGATGATCCGGTCGGCGACTTCGCGGACCGTCTTTCCGGTTCGCAACCAGGGGACTTCGAGCGCGAACAGTGGATCGACGGTCGACGCCTGCTCCCAGCTCTCGACCGATTCGATGCGGGGATCGACCCCCGCCGAAATGGTTTCTGAGAACCAACTGTTCAATTCGTGGTTTTCGGAGGAGCGGTTGAACCCGGTCTCGAGCAGGTGGTGGAGCAGCGCGCGCATCCCGATCCGCAACGATTGCTCGAAGCTCTGCTTGCTGCCGCGCGGCGTGTCTTCGAGGTATTGGGTGCAGATCCACGAGAGCGGGTGTTGCCCCTCCTCGGGAAAGCGGCTGCAGTTGAGCAGTGCGGGGTAACAGAGTTCCGTGTCGAGTCCATCGACATCGAGTGGTTGATTGCTGAAGAAACACTCGTTGCGGTTGCCGAGCACCGGCACACCGTTGCGCGTGCGCTCGAAGACGCCGAAGACCACCGTGTAGGGCAGCGCGAGCCGCACTTCGCGGTAGCTGACCCCCGGCCCGAACTCGGCCTTCGACTCTTCCGCGATCCACCGGAAGCGGTGCAGGCTGGGCGGCCGCTGGTGGATCGCGATGCAACCGGCGGGGGTCGGAATCAGGCATTTGACGCCATCGGGCAGCACCGCATCGCCGAGCCCCGCGCCCAGCCGGACGACGAGTTCGCCGACCGGCAGGCTGACCGACTGGCCCTCGGGCAGGCTCGCGCTGGCGGTGTTGCCGTGGATCGTGATCGTCGCGTCGGCTGCGGCGCGGGTTCCGAACAAGCTGGCTTGCGTCAGCGCACCCTTTTCACCGGACGGTCGGATGAACATCAGCATCTGGCCCGCGTGCAGTTGGGTCGAATCGTCGACCGGGTTTCCGTCGACCAGCGCGGTCGCCTCGGGGTGGATATCCAGGCGGTCCTGGGTGCGGGCGCGAATCGCACCCACCGTCATCCCGACCACCGGCAGGCTTTCGAGGTAGGTGCCGTGGCTGACGATGACGGCCCCGGCGTTGGCGCCGATGTCGTCGAATCCCCCCGGGCCACCTCGGTCTTGCCTTTTTTGTTGTTGTAGATGTTGCTGCTGCGTTTCGTGTTGTTCCGGCATGTTGATCTCCTGTGTCGCTGGTGTCGGATCGCGAGCGCCGCCTTCTAGGACGCCGCGCGTTCGAGCTGGATCGGGAGCACGCGAGGCTGTGCGATGCGCTGCACGGTGCCGACCCGCATCCCGTCGGGAATGGTCAAGTTCTGCTCGCAGTTCGCGGGCGTCAGCATCTCGACGATGTCGCGCACCTGTTCGTCGATCGCGCGAGTCAACCCTTCGGTCGTCAGGCCGGCGTTTTCCACACCCAGGTACTCGGCGTTACAGGCCTGCAGTGCCGCGGACTGCACGGCGCGATCCACCAGTGCCGCGGTGAGGAAATCGCGACGGTGCTTGGCGACCGGGTTCGGCTGGCCGACGTACGTGATCTCCACCTGGCCGGCGCCCTGGGCGTTTTTCGCAAACAGCCACGTGGTCAAGCTGGCCAGCGCGCGGCGTCGCTCGTCCTCGCCCTGCGCGAACGGGCGCGTGCCGAGCTGCTTTTCGAGCACGGCGCGGAACGTGAAGCGGTCCATGCGGCCGAAGCGCGTCACGGTTCCGCCGGCGCGGCGAACGAACGCGGGGTCGACCAGGTTGGGCGTATTCGTGCTGCACACGACGATCACCAGGCGGTCTTTGTAGAGAGGCCGCGCGGGGTCGAGGCCTTCGAGCAGCGTCGTCTGGATGCGATCGTGGATGGCATCTTCACCGCGCTGCCGCGCGAGCGCATCGATCTCTTCGCAGACCACGAGCACCGGCAGTTCCCACTCGGTGCCGTCGGGGCCGACGAACATCTCGTTCGCCAGCTGGCCGACTTCGTCGAAGAAGCGCGCGATGTTCTTGTCCGAGGATCCGACCCACTTGCTGAGCACCTCGGATGATCGCAGCCGCATCACACGCTGCGGAAGGTCCTCGATGTCGACCCCCGTGTGCGCCGTCATGATCTCGTACAGCCGTCGCCACAACGCATGGATGCTCAGCGTCTTTCCAGTGCCGGGCACGCCGGTCAGCAGCAGCATGCGCGAGCGGCGCAAGCCATAGCGGCGTCCGAGCTCGGGGGCGGAGAGTTCGCGGCGGACGGCTTCTGAAAACTGCTCGATGAAAGCCGGCGGTGAACCGACATCGCGCTCGACGATGACGTCGGGCACCGGGTCGCGCGAGAGGAAACGCAGGTGGCTCGAACCTTCCTCGGCCGGCAATGCCGAGAACGCCAGCATCTTGCGCTGGCACACGATGACCATGCAGCCGGGCTCTGCCTCGCCGCGCTCGATCTGTTGGCGAAGGTGATCCGAGGCGCGGCACACGAAGCGGCTGTGATCGCCAATATTCACCTCGACGTCGCCGTTTTCGAGGTGTCGCTCGAGGCGGGCCTCCTCGCCGCGTGTGATCGGGCCCGCGATGTGGAACAGCAGCACGCCGCCCTGCGCATCGAGCCACACCGTATCGCCGCAGCGCATTGCGCCGGCGAGCTTGTCGTCGGGGACGACGCACATCGCCGATGTGCCGTCGGGCAGGATGACCTGCGCGCGCCGACCGAAGACGTGCGAGTCGATCATTGTGTCGAACGTCGCGCAGCGCAGCGGTCCGCGGCGCATCTGGTCGAGCAGCTCTGATAGCTCCTCCGCCTTGGCCAGCTCGATGTCGCTGGCGCTGGCCTTCGCGGCCGATTCGAGCACGTGGTTGACGGCTTGCTGAGCCGTTTCTTCGTCCGTCTCGAACAGCTGCTGGAGCAGCTGCCGGCGCATCTCCATCGGCACGCTGGCGTCGGTGAGCATCCGGATGATTTTGTCGATCTGGCTCTTGGGCATGGTTGGGTTCCTTTATGGACGAGGGGTTCTAGGTAAGAGCTTCCGGTGAGGGCGAAGGCAGGGGCGAAGGTGAGGTCGAAGGCAGAGAGTCGAACGAAATCCCGTCCACACCGTCCACGACCGCGTAGCTGCGCCGCTCGAGCGTGGCGCCGCGCTGGCCGTAGAAGGCCTCGACGGGACGGGTCTGCGCGTCGAGCCCGTACACGACCGACAACTGCCAGGGCTCGGCGTTGAAAATCGCGCGGCACCAGGTGCGGTCGTCCGCACTCAGGTACGCGCTGGTTCGGGTGCATTTCGGCTGGAGATGACACCACTCGCACGGCGGCGCGCCCTCGGCAGGCATGAAGTTGTGTCCATGGGCCTGACCCAAAATGCGGTGGTGGCGCGTGGCCGGGTTGGCCTGTCGGGCGCGCATGATGTTCTGGATGCGCGCCCAGGTGGGCCCCGAGTAGGTCAAGCTGTATTGGGTCGCGTCGGCGTCGGTGGCTTCGAGCACGTCGCACACCACCGCGAACATCTCGCCGGTTTCCGGGCACGCGCACAACGGGCCGACCAACAGACCACCCGTTTCAACGGGCGGTTGGGTGTCGGCACCACGACGCGAGATCCGCTCGGCGCGCTCGCGAGCCTCGCGTGTGATGAATACCGGGTAGTGGTCCGGGTCGGGTGCTTCGGCCGGCGCGATCATTCGTTCGCGCAAGAACCGGATCGGCACCTGCGCGAGGCTGGGTGCGCGCCGCCCCTCCGGCCCGCACACCGGGATCGAGATCGCGTCGGGATCGGACGCGGTCGAGTCGGTACCCGACCGCATCTTCGAACCCAACTCGAACACGAGCTCGTAGAAATAGGTCGAGCCCGCACTCAGCTCGCCGGCTTCGATCAACCGCTGCGCGCCGCGTGCCGCTACGAAATCCAAGCTCTCGCGCGCGAAGAACACGCTGGCCTCGGCGCCAGTCGGCACGCTTGTTTCGAGTTCGAAGCCGGCGCAGTAGCGCCCCGCCTGTTCGCTTTCGCGATGGACGAGGCGCAGCTGCGCGCGGACATCAGCCAGGTCGACGCCGGCACGGCCGCGACGCAGGTATCCGGCCTGCCAGAGTTCCGCAGTCGGATCGACGAGATCGCGATCGGTGACCGGTTCGGTCGCGAGGACAGCGCTGCGCGACTCCCCCGTGAGGCGCATTGCGAGCGCCGCCTCGCGGACCGAAACGGTCGGAACGCGTTCGTCGTGTTCATGGCCGGGTGTTTGGATCGCCGGCTGCGTCATCGGCTGATTCATCGAACTACTCACCGAACTACTTCCCCCCACCTAAATGCGCTTTTGGCGTGATGGTGACGTGGGCGCCCCGCTCGAGTTGGTCGCCGATCGGCGCGTCCTCATCGAGGTATGCGGACGAACTGTCGTCGCGGAGCGTCCACGTCACGTCGGTCGGCAGGGCCATCCGGTTGGCGATCGAATCCGTCGCTGAGCGGACCGTCAGCTCCGGAACGAACTCCATCGGAAACTCCTGCGTCCCGGTCACATTGCCGGCAAAGATCTCGAGGCGTTCGGTGTTTCGCGCTTGTAGTTGTTGCTGCATGGGAGTTCTCCTGTTGTTGTTCTGTTGTTGTTCTGTTGTTGTTCTGGTGTTGTTCTGTTTTTGTTCTGTTGTTGAGTGATTGAATTTCAGGGCTGGGCTTGATGGTGGGTCGGTTCACTGTGGATCGTGTTCGGTTTGTGCTGCGTTTCGTGTTGCCGATCCGGACCGGATCGAACATCGAGTGCCTGCGCGGCGCGCGGCGGGGGCCGATCGAGAATCGCGCTGTCGATCGACGGGTTCGCCGCGAGCACGAGCGTGGGCAGCGCCCAGCCGGCCGCGTTGAGCAGCGCGCTATGCGCGAGTTCGAGCAGCGGCGGCACACAGCTGGCCGGCGCTCCGGTCAGATCGACTTCGGCGCCGACCGCGGTACCGGCTGCGTCGAACCCGAAGCGGACCATGTGCCACTTTTCCTGCGCGTCGTGACACAGCTCGCGGAGCCAAGCGATCCGCGCCGGCGCCAGGTCGGCGGGGACCTGCACCAGCGCCGAGAACTCCAAGGCGACGCGGCCGGCATCGCAGACCTGCTTGCCTTCGACCACGTGGCTGCCTGCGCGCACGCGAAGCCGCGCCGGATTCGACCACTGCTCGATCTCATCCGCCGACGGGAAGGGCCAGCCCGGCACGGCGCGCCCGCTGCGCGTGCGCTCGGTCCATTCGAGCAGCGCGTGCCACGCGGGCTCGGAACCGCTGGACTTCGAATCGGCGGTATCCGGCTCGGGGTCTTCCCCGCCGTCGATGTGCGGGAGGGCCGCGACCGGCGGCAGGCCGAAGCTACGGACGAACTGCGACTCGTCGCCGGCCGGGTCTCGCAGTCCCCGCCACAGGCCGGGCGTGCCCATCAACTCGCGCAGCGGATCGCCGGCCACAGGCGTTCGTTCGCTGAGCGTGAGCCAGGACCCATCGGTGCTGAGCGCGCTGCCGTTGCGGTAGGCGGGCTGGCGGCGCGAAGCCCGTGATGCGTCGGATGAAGTTTCGCGCGACACGCTGGCGTCGGCTCGAAACCCCAAGTCCGCCGCAAGCTGCGGCCACAAGATGCCTGCGTTGGAGACGGGCGGGTTCACGAAGTACCTCCATTCTGTTCGCTCGAGTGCTGGCTCGAGTTCGTGTTCTTCGGTTCATCGGGCTGGTCTTGGGGGCCAAGAAAGGGCTCCTTCGACAACGGCATCCGGTGGGAGTTCAATTGCCACCATCGAGCCGAAACGCCGTTCATTACGCCCGCGGTGTCGCGCTCGTCGACGGTTACCGTCTGCATGCAAATTGCGGAGTAGCTGCCGAGCACGGCCTCGCGCAGCGGGTAATTGCGCGGCACATTTGCGCCGAGGCATAAAAGCTGCGGCACTCCGAACGAGACGTTGGGCATGAACACATCTCGCGGCTTCAAGATTTCCACGAGCGCGTAGCCCGGCAGCGGCTTGTGCAGGATGGCTTCGGGATAACTGAGTACGAGGTCGACTTCGCGGCGGATCACCAGCTCGGTCTCGCCCGCGGGCAGGCACGGCACGAGCGTGCGCAAACGAATCAGCGCGCGAAGTTCGGTCTCGGCCTGGAGCGCGAGTACGGTCATGCGGGATGAGATCTCGGATAGGGCAAACAAGTCTCTGGCTTCCGCCGCTTTGCGAAAACGCCAGACGATGGAGCCCTGGGTGTTGTGCCGGATCTCTTCGATTGCTGCCTCGCACTCGGGCGCGATCGATACGCTTTCGAGCTGCGCCAGAATCCCCACAGGGAAGGGCGGTTGCGAAGCGGTCGCGGCCTGATCGGTGTTTGGATTGCCGGTGTTCGGGTTGTCGGTGGTATTCATTTCGCCTCCTCCACGGCACCGGCGCCCGTTTCACCGCCCATGAATGCCGCGACGAACTGCACCCCACCGCGTTCGCCGCACACGCGCACGGCCGTCGCTCCGCTCGCTCCGAGTGAGGCGAGCGATCGATCGAAACCGGCGGTCAGCGCTTTGGCCGGAACTTCCGAGTACTGATGCATCGGGTGCGCGCTGCGCTCGGTGCCG
>JAJDAM010000503.1 GCA_029261905.1 Deltaproteobacteria bacterium | reverse complement strand
CGGCGGCGTGCCGCAAGCGCCGATCATGGAAGACCTCGATCTCGTCCGATCGATGCGGCGACACGGTCGAGTCGCTCAGATTTCACTGCCGGTGGTCACCTCGGCGCGCCGGTATCTACGCGGTGGCGTCTTTCGAACGATGTTTCGAAATTGGGCGGCTGCTTTGGGGTGGTTGCTCGGGGTCGATCGCGAGCGGTTGGCCCGTTGGTACCGGCAATGATGGCGGCACGGAACAACGAGGCAGCGACGAGCGACGCTGGACAGATCGCAGAGATGCGCCGCGGCCGCAGCTCGGTGAGCGCGGCGCTCGCGAGGCTCTCGCACTACGTCCGGTCGAACAGCCGCTACTACGCGATCTGGTCGCTGATCACGCTCGGCTACGTCGGGACCTTCCTGGCGGTACCGCTGCTGACCGGACGGGTGGTCGAGGCGATCACCGATCAGCAGCCTGCCGATGCGATCGTCCGGTTGTCGCTGATACTGGCTGGCGTCGGCGTTCTGGGAGGAATCCTCCGGTATTACTCGCGCGTTCTGGTGTTCAACGCGGCGCGAACCATCGAGTACCAGATCCGCGCGGATCTGTTCGCTCACCTGCAGAGACTTCCGCAGTCGTTCTACTTCGGTTGGCGCACCGGCGACCTGATGAGCCGCTGCGTCAACGATTTGAATTCGGTCCGGATGCTGCTGGGGCCGGGACTGCTGTCGGTCGTTCAGACGCCGATCCTGTACATCGGCGCGCTGGCTGTGATGTTCTACATGGATTGGCAGCTGGCGCTGTTGGTACTGGTTCCGTATCCGCTGTTCATCTTGCTCGCTCGAGCGTTCGGCAAGTCGATGTATCGCTGGTCGATTGCGGTCCAGGAGGGGCTGGCGGATCTGTCGAACCAGCTCCAGGAGACGATTTCCGGCATCGCCGTCGTCAAGACCTACGCGATGGAAGGCGTCACGAGGATGCGTTTCGGCAAAGCCAACGACGCGTTGTTTCGGCGTCATCTGAAGCTGGTCCGAATCAGCGGCGCCATGCCGGCGATTACCGGTCTGCTCCCGAGTATGGGGATGCTGATCATCCTGTGGGTCGGCGGAAGTCGGATTCTGGACGGCCGGATGACGACTGGCGATTTCTTCACATTCGCGATGCTGATCTATCAGCTGACGTTTCCGACCTTCATCATGGGGTGGGTCTTCTCGCTGATTCAACGCGGTTCGGCAGCGATGCAGCGCGTCGACGAAGTGTTGGCCACCGAGCCGTCGATTGCGGACCGACCGGACGCGGTGGATCTCGACGACATGCGGGGCGAGATCGAGTTTCGCCATCTCACGTTCAGCTACCCGGGGCCCGTGCGCGAGCCGGCGCTCTGTGACATCACGCTGACCGTTCCGAGTGGTTCGACGTTGGGGATCGTCGGGCCCGTGGGGGCCGGCAAGAGCACGCTGGCTTCGGTGATTCCGCGGCTCTACGAGGTGGAAGACGGCCAGCTGTTCATCGATGGCGTGGACGTCAATCGCCTGAAGATCCTGGGCCTGCGGTCGAATATCGCGATGGTGCCGCAGGACTCGTTCTTGTTCTCGATGACGCTGGCAGAAAACGTCGCGTACGGGCTCCCGGAAACCGATCCCAAACAGGTCGCGGTCGCTGTCGAGCGAGCGCAGCTCGCGAAGGATCTTGCGGAACTGCCTCACGGCCTCGCGACCGTCGTCGGCGAGCGAGGTGTGATGCTGTCTGGCGGACAGCGCCAACGGGCCGCTCTGGCACGCGCGCTGGCGCTCGACCCTCGCATCCTGATCCTCGACGACACGCTGTCGAGCGTCGACGCGGCCACCGAGCAGGCGATCCAGCGGAGTCTCGACGAGGTCTTCGCGGGGCGTACCGTGGTGTGTATCTCGCATCGGATCGGCAGTGTTCGCGATTGCGACCAGATCATCGTGCTCGAGGACGGTCGGATCAGCGAGCAGGGGACGCACGCAGAGCTGCTGCTCGCGGGCGGCTTCTACGCGCGAACCGCGCGCGAACAAGCCCTCGAAGAAGAGCTCGACGGGATCGGGGAGGTCGCGTGAGCGCGGATTCCCTGCACGACGAAGAGGAACTCGGCAAGGCCGTCGATCGGCGCATGCTGGCTCGGTTGTGGCCGTACGTTCGCCCGTACTCGTGGCTGTTCGTGGCCGATCTGTTGCTGTTCGTGCCGCTGTTCGCGTTGGAGTTGGCACCGGGCTGGATCATCAAGCACGGTCTCGATTCGGTCTTTGGTGGATTGGAATCGACCGACACGGCCGCGCAGACGCTCGCGATCGCCGATTTCGCTGGAACTTGGGCGTCGAGTTGGCTCGAACCCCCCGGGTTGTTCTCGGCACTCGGATGGCTCGCGCTGCTGTACGGCGTGGTGTCTCTCGCGCTGGCCGGGCTGCAGTTCGTCCACATGTACATGTCGGCCTGGCTCGGACAGCTCGCAATGCGGGATCTGCGAACGTCTGTGTTCGATCACATCCAGAAGCTTCATCTGGGATTCTTCGATCGCTACCCGGTGGGACGGCTGGTCACGCGAGCCACCAACGATGTCGAGAACGTGGCGGAGATGTTCTCGGCAGGCCTCGTTGCGCTCGTGATCGACCTGGTGAAGATGGTCGGCTATGCGGCGATCCTGTTCGCGATCAGCTGGAAGCTGTCTCTGTTCACGTTCGCGGTGGTTCCGCTGCTGGCGGTCGCAGCGGTCATCTTCCGGTTGAAGGTCCGTGAGGCGTTTCGCGAGACGCGCTTGCGGATCGCGCGCATCAACGCGCAGATCCAAGAGACCATCACGGGTATGAAAGTGGTTCAACTCTTCACGCGAGAGGACCGAAATTTCTCCGATTTCGATGAGATGAACGCGCTCAACCGCGATGCCTGGCATCGGTCGAACCGCTGGGATGGGCGGCTGTTTTCGGTGGTCGAGGTGGCGCAGAACCTGACCGTCGCGATCATCCTCGGATACGGCTACGGGTTGGCGGCAATCGGAACGTTCTATCTGTTCATCGACTACATGCGACGCTTCTTCATGCCGCTGCGTGACCTGTCGGCGAAGTACTCGGTCATGCAGTCGTCGATGGCCGGTGCAGAGCGGATTTTCGAGCTGCTCGATACCGAACCGGCGATCGTCGATCGCGCAGCCGGTGCGGATCCGATTCGGGCCGGAAGCGACGCCCGCGGCACCGTGGTGTTCGACAACGTCTGGTTTGCGTACAACTCCGACGCGACCGCCGGCACCCCGGAGTGGATACTCCAGGACTTGAACTTTCGTGTGGAACCTGGTGAAAAGGTTGCGTTTGTCGGGGCGACCGGGGCCGGAAAGACATCTCTGATCAAGCTGCTCGCGCGGCTCTACGAACCGCAGCGTGGGCACATCGTGCTCGATGGGAATCTGCTCGCGGATCTGCCCCAAACCGAGATTCGGAGACGGGTCGCGACGGTCCTGCAGGACGTTTTCCTGTTCAGTGGGACCATCGAAGAGAACATTGCGCTCGGTCGCGACGACCTTTCGATGGAACAGATCGTGGCCGCGGCGAAGACCGTCGAAGCCCATGCGTTCATCGAGCGGCTCCCCGACGGCTATCAGACCGAGTTGCGTGAACGCGGTTCGAACCTGTCGGTCGGCCAGCGTCAGCTGTTGTCGTTCGCGCGCGCGGTCGCGCACGGAGCGGACATCCTGGTGCTCGACGAGGCCACCAGCTCGATCGATACCGAGACGGAAGTCGTCATCCAGCGCGCGGTGCAGAAATTGATGCAGGGCCGAACGGCCATCGCGATCGCGCACCGGCTGTCGACGATCCAGGACATGGATCGCATCTACGTGCTGCACAAGGGGCGCATCCAGGAGTCGGGTACGCACGACGAACTGCTGGCGCTCGAGGGGTTCTACTACCGGCTGTATCGGCTGCAATATCGAGCCGAGCAGGTGCGGATCCAGGCGACCGCGTAGCCGTCGGAAACGCCGTCTGAGCACGCGTCCGGCTCGCTCGCTCCTACCGTCGAGCACGTCACGAAAAATTGCTCCCGACAATTGGCAAGAAGCAGTTGCCATGAGGCCCTTGGGGGTGGTAACAATCGGTTGTCCCCCCTCCTCCTGAGTTTCGTGCCGTTGAATTCCATCGCCATCATTCTCCTCGAGCCGAGGGGTCTTTGGTTGTGTGAGATCGGATCGGGGATCGGGTGAAGCTGAAATCGCTGGAACTGCACGGCTTCAAGTCCTTCGTCGACAAGACTTCGTTGGTCTTCAAGCCCGGGGTGACCGCGGTCGTCGGGCCCAACGGTTGCGGCAAGTCCAACGTCGTCGACGCCATGCGTTGGGCGATGGGCGAGCAATCCCCGCGGCGACTGCGCGGCAAGGGCATGGAAGACGTCATCTTCCAGGGCTCCGAAGGGCGTGCGCAGGTCGGCATGGCCGAGGTCGTGCTGAAGTTCGACAACAGTAATGGGGATGGTCCGCCGGCGTTCGCCGCGTACCGCGAAATCCAGATTACGCGCCGCCTGTACCGCAGCGGTGAATCCGAATATCTGCTGAACAAGACGCAGTGCAGGCTGCGCGACGTGCACGACTTCTTCCGCGACACCGGCATTGGCACCAAGGGCTACACGATCGTCGAGCAGGGCAGGATCGCCGAGATCGTGTCGGCCAAGCCCGAAGAACGCCGCATCCTGATCGAAGAGGCCGCGGGGATCGGGAAGTACAAGGCGCGGCGCCGCGAGGCCGAGTCGAAGATCGCATCGACCGAGCAGAATCTGCTTCGTATCAGCGATGTGCTGGCCGAGATTCGACGCCAGATTTCTTCGATCGATCGACAGGCCAAGAAGGCCGCACGCTACAAGCGACTTCGCGAGACGCTGCGAGTCCTCGAGCTGTCACTCGCCTCCGATGAGCGGCGAGATCACGAACAGAAGATTGCCGCAGCCGCGAAGGGGCTGATCGAACTCCGCGATGAAGTCGGCGCACTCGAGTCGAAGCTCGCGCAGCAGGAACTCTCGGTGCAGCAGAAGCGTCTCGAGTTGGCCGAATCCGAGCGTTTGCTGAGTCACGGCAACGAGAGCCTCCTCGCGCTGCGAACCGACATCAAGGACAACGAAGGGCAGATCGAGTTCGGCCGGCGCGAGCGAGCGTCGCTCGCCGAGACGATTGCGGCCCGTCAGACCGAGCTGGAGCGCCTGGTCGAACAGCTCGGCAATCAGCAGAGCCAATCCGAAGAGACCGGGGCCGAACTCGCAGCCATCGAAGGAGCGGTCGAGTCGGGTCGCGAAAGCGTCGCGAGCAGCGAGTCTGAAGCGGCCGAAGCGCGCATCGCAGTGCAGGAACTGGAACGAGAGCGCGACGGATCGAACGCAGGTCTCGTGGATATCCTGACGCGGATCGCCCGAACCGAAGACCGGCTTTCGACCGGTGACGACCGCCGGGCGGAGATCGACGCGCGTATTCGCAGCGCCGACGAAGTCATGGAGGTGAGCCAGACCGAGTCGACGCGTGTGGATTCGGAGCAACGCGATCTCGAGCAGGGCGTGCGCAACCTGCTCGCGGAGCGCGATCGGTTCATGGGGCTCGTGAAGCGTGCGCTCGAAACGGTCGATGAAACGACGACGGGCGCCCAGTCTTCCGCTGAAAAGCTTCGTGAAGTCAGAGAGTTACGTGAGGTTCGTAAAGCACGACTCGAGTCTTTGCAGGAACTCGTCGAACAGGGTGA
>JAJDAM010000502.1 GCA_029261905.1 Deltaproteobacteria bacterium | reverse complement strand
GCGATGCGATCGTCTCGTATTCGACCAACAACCTCGGGTTTCGGGACCAGCGTGTTCGAAACGTCGTGAAGAACCGCGCCGATTCGAAGCGCGTACTGATTCTGGGCGATTCGTTTACCGAAGCGCTCGGTGTCGAGTTCGAGGATTCGTTTGCGTTCCGGTTGCAGGAACTCCTCCAGCAAGACGGCAAGGGCGCGGAAGTCTTGACCGCCGGCGTCGTCAGCTACTCACCGAGATTGGAGTACCGCCAGCTGCGCGGATTTTTCGACGGCGGCTACCACACGGACGTCGTGGTGCTGATGCTCGACATCTCCGATATCCATGACGAGGGCAAGGAGTACTTCGGCTGGGACGGTTACTCGGAGGCCGAGCGCGAATCGAAACAACTCGAGCAGCAACGCGAGATCGAGACCGCGCTGCGCGAAGAAGCAGAACCCGAATACGTGCTGTACCCGAGGTTGCTGCGACGGTTGCAGCGGCAGGACGCTCCACTGGCACCTCGCTACGAGCGGGTAGCGCGCTTCCAGTGGACCGAGCAACCCGAGATGCGTGCACTGCCCTGGGTCGACGCCGGGATTTCGATTTGCGCCGATACCGTTGGCCGGATCGGCGCGCTCTGCGCCGAGAAGAACGTCACGTTCTATCTCGGGATCTACCCGCATCCCACGCAGCTGGCTGGCGAGCGATGCATCGATTCGGAGTACCGCTCGATCTTTCGCGAAGTGGCGGACCGAAACGGCATCGAGCTGATCGATTTGTTTCCGGCGTTTTGCGAGCTGCCCGATTGGCCGGCGTATTTCATCGATGGAGACATCCACTGGAACGCGCGTGGCCACGCGTTGGTCGCCGCACGGCTGCGAGATCGGCTAGGTGGCTTCGCGCGGTAGCCGAGCGGCCGACGGACATTCGTTGCGGATCCCCGTTCGTGAGTCCGATAGAATGCGACGATGACGAGTGATGCGCGAACGCAAGTGGCACGTGGGCTTCAAGGGCCGGCGCTCGTGTACACCGCGCTGGTTTTCTTTGGTGCGGCTTGCGCGGTCGTGTACGTGTCGGGCGGGGAGGGCGAGTCAGGCGTTCGCGCCGCCATCCGTCTGACGGCTCGCACGACGGTGTTGCTGTTGCTCGTGATCTTTCCTGCATCGGCGATGCTGCGCAGATGGCCGGGGGCTGCGACGCGTTGGATCGTTCGCAATCGCCGCTACCTGGGGCTCTCGCTCGCGGTGTCACACGGCTACCACGCGCTGTTCATCGGCTGGTTGTACGCAAGCGGCACCGCGGGCGACATCCCGGCTGCGACCGTCTACGGAGGCGGCCTGGGCTTCGCCTTTCTGGCCGCGATGGCGGCGACCTCGAACGACGCATCCCAGCGCGCACTCGGCGCAAACTGGCGGCGGCTTCACCTCGCCGGCATCTACTGGGTCTGGATCGTGTACGTCGCGAGCTACGTCCCCCAGGCGGCCACGAACCCGTTCGCCGCGTTGATCGGGCTCGGCTTGATCGGCACGCTCGCACTACGTCACGTGCCGATCTCCACTGCGTCAGCAGACGCCGCGTAGAAACAGTCGCTCCGGACCAGCGGCTCGGTTAGAACGCGGCGTTTGCGTTTGGCGGGGAGAGCTTGACCTCGGCGATGTCGGCGAGTCGTTCGAACGAGGAACGGATGGCGTCGACGAAGCAATCGAGATCCGGCACCAGCGCCCGATCGGCGTTGAATCCCCAACACACGTTCCCGTTGTAGCTGATCAACGCGATCCCGAGGCCGACGTTCGGAAGCAGCGGGACTTGTGGGTACATCGCGAGCAGTTCGGCGCCGAGGGTGTAGAGCGGGAACTGGGGCCCGGGGACGTTGGTCACGATCGAGTTCATCGTGCCCGACGCGGCCTGCACGCCCATCGACAGCAGCGCGTTCGGCATGTTCTCCATCATCGATAGGATGATCTCGGCGCCGAGCGCCGAGCGCGAATCCTTGAGTTCGTTCGTCGTTTCGCGAATCTGCTCGAGCTGTGTGCGGGGATCTTCTTCGCCGAGCGGCAGCTTGACGAGCCACGCCGAAACGCGATTGCCGAGCGTCCCCTTCTCCCCTTCTCTTCGCACGCTCACGGGTGCCTGGATGCGAAAATCGAGATCTTCGGGGCGGAGTCCACGGCGTGTCATGAAGGCTCGGAACGCTCCCGTCACGACGGTGAGTACGACGTCGTTCACGGTGCAGTCGAGCGCTTTTCGGACAGCCTTCACGTCTTTCAGTGGGACGTTCCACCAATCGAAGATGCGGTGGGGGCCGATCTTCCCGTTGATGGGCGTCTTCGACGCATAGCTGGATTGGCTCGTGATCGCGGCGCGCACCGCGCGTGTGCGCAACGCCAGTTCGTCACGGATGTTCTCTGTCTCGCGCTGGAATTCGCGGATGCCGCGCAGCGCGCGCAGCGGCTGGCGAATGCGCAGTCGTGCCGCGTCGGTCATCAGTTGCCAATCCGTCGGTACACCGCGCGGCATGAACTCGGGGCCGGGCTCGATGGTTTGATCCGGTGTGGCGCGCATCAGGATCTGCGAGATGTCCATCCCGGATGCGCCGTCGATCATGCAGTGGTGGACTTTCGAGATGATCGCGAATCGATTTCCGCTGAGTCCTTCGACGACCCACATCTCCCACAGCGGGCGATCGCGATCGAGCTGTTGCGCCATGATTCGCGCTGCGAGTTGTTTGAGCTGCTCTTCGGAACCGGGCTTGGGAAGGCTGGTGTGTCGGACGTGATAGTCGATCTCGAATTCGGGGTCGTCGTGCCAGACGGCGCGGCCTTCGAACGGGATCCACTTGAGCTTTTGTCGGTAGCGCGGAATCAGGTGGAGGGTCGACTCGGTGAAAGCCTTGATGCCGTCGAAATCGACGCCGCCGTCGTCGGTGCGCAGTGGCCCGAGCTCGAAGACGAGCGTGGAGGCGACGTGCATGTGGAGGTTGGGCGTCTCCCACAGCAGGAACGTGGTGTCCTGGCCTGAGAGGCGATCATAGATGTACGACGACACGCTGGGTCTCCTTCCCCCGTGTTGAATCTTCCGCGACATGGGGTGCGTGTCAAGCGTTCGAGGGTGGGGGGCGGAGGCTTCGATTCGAGGGTGTGCCAGTGGGTCGATGACGCGGAGGCGGCCAGGGATGGCCTCCGCTGCATGGCTCGCTGGCCTGGA
>JAJDAM010000501.1 GCA_029261905.1 Deltaproteobacteria bacterium | reverse complement strand
ACATCGACGTGGACGTCGTCCTCAAGGACATCAAGAACGTCCATCTCAGCGTCTATCCTCCAACCGGCCGCGTTCGCATCTCTGCTCCGAAGCGGATGAGCATCGACACCATTCGCGTCTTCGCGATCTCGAAATTGGACTGGATCAAGCAACAGCAAGCAGAGCTTCTGGAACAAGAGCGCGAGACCCCGCGCGACTACACCGAGCGCGAGAGCCACTACGTATGGGGCAAGCGCTATCTGCTCGAGGTGATCGAATGCGACCAGCGACCCTCGATCGAGTTGAAACACCGGCGCATGCGTCTCCAGGTGCGACCCGGGACAGCTGAAAGCAAGAGAGAGGCGCTCGTTGACGAGTGGTATAGGGCGCAGCTGAAGGCGGCTATCCCGAATCTACTCGCGAGATGGGAACCGTTGCTCGGCGTGAAAACCGAGAGATTTTTTGTACAGCGAATGAAGACACGATGGGGCAGCTGCAATCACCGCGCTCGCACGATTCGCCTGAACACGGAACTCGCCAAGAAACCGGCGGAATGCCTGGAATACGTCGCGCTTCACGAATTGATTCACCTTCTCGAGCCGACCCACAACGCCCGATTCATCGCGCAGATGGATCGATTCATGCCCGATTGGCAGCACCGCCGTCAGGTACTCAACCAGCTGCCGGTAGGGCGAGCGGATTGGACGTATTGATGCGAATGGCGACGAGTCTTCCGTCTCTACCGGCTCGAACCACAGCAGCGGTTCCATGGACTCACGGGAGCTTGTGTTGCGGTCGCGATGTTCATACTCGCCGCCCGGCCCGCGTGTTCTCTCGCTAGCAGCGCCGCGAATACCCCAGTTCATGCAGGGAGTTGTTGGTAGGCCCTGGAGGACTCGAACCTCCGACCGTCCGGTTATGAGTCTGTTGATACGCAAGATTTTTCTTAAGTACAACAGGGGTTTAGCCGATCCACTCTCCTTGTAACTGGGGCTAAACAGGAGAGTGTAAAAATGGCCAACGCCCCGCGTGGACAACGCACCCTGAAACGGTGCATCGACAGCTATCTCGACCGGCAACGAATCCGCTCCAAGGACAAAAGCGTGCGAAATGCGGTGTGCTCCTCCGGGCACCTGCTGCGCCTGCTCGGGAACCACTCGATCTACAATCTTGTCGAATCTGACCTCGATCGCTTTGTCCTTGCGCGACGTGGTGAAGGTGTTCGCGACAAGACGATAAATGGGGACCTGATCATTCTGCGGGCTCTGAATGCCGACGAGGCATAAGAGGAGGTCGCTGGTTCAGAATGAGCGAAGCCGAAACCCAGGATGCGGTGATTTTGGTCACATTGGCACCAGCTGACTTTCGTCTATATTTCGCTTCGGCAATTCTGCCGAGCTGGAGGGCTCCCCATGGGCCGGAACGAAAAGACTTCTCCGAAAGTAGCTTCGAAGGCTTCGAAGCTGCTCAGCAACCCGAAAACACCGAAGGCGGTTAAGAGCGTGGCCGCATCAGCCCTGACCCAGGCCCCCAACAAGGGAAAGGGTAAAGGCAAGAAATAGGTCCGCTCAGGAGTATGACTATCGAGTTTTGACCGCGGCCAAGGCCCACTCCTGACCTTTCGCGTGTCGGCTCCGCACGACACAAGGGACCAAAAAGTGGCCCGACGAATTTCCCCCGCACAACTCCGCAGCCAGCTTCGCCAGATTCAGAGCAAGCTGAAGCAGGCAGGTCAAAAACAGAAGCAGGCGGTCGACCGTTACAACCGGGAGGCTCGGGCGCGCAATCAAAAGCAGAAGCGTGCAGTTGACGACTACAATCGAGCGGCCCGAGCACACAATTCTAAGATTGCGCAAGAGCTAGCGCGACTACGAAGCGGATCGTCGACGAGGACCCAGCGCGTAAGTGTGTCAGCACAGAGCGTGCACTCGGCGTTTGCTCAGGTCGAGCAGCGTCGGGAAATGGGAACGCCCTATCCCGATGGGCTCTTCTCGCTCTTCGAAGATGAAACGGCGAACAGTCTTCGAGCGGCGAACGCGATTGACCGCGGCGACGCCGCTGAAGCGGAGGAAGTCTCGGCGCTCCAGGCCACCACGCTCACGGGCGAGCTTGAGGCGTTCTCGCCGGACCTTGCCCAGCGTTGGGCCGGCGCCCTCTTCGCTCTGAACCCGCGGAACTCAGATGCGGCACGTCACTTCTGCACGAGCGCTCGCGAATGCATCGAAAAAGCACTCGACATCGCAGCGCCTGACGATGTGGTGAAGCGAGAGCTTTCCAATTGCATCTATCTTACCGACGGGCGACTCGCGCGGCGCTCGAAGTTGAAATACCTGCTCGTGGAGAAAGGCATCCTCGACGATGCGGCAGAGGCTTTCGTGAACGAGGACGTCGACGACATTCTTGGTCTCTTTCGCATCTTCAACGATGGCACCCACGGTGAAGCGGGACGCTTTGACCTAAACGAGCTGGTCGCCGTCAAGCAGCGCGCTGAGAGCGGTATTCGGTTCATTTACGAGCTTGCACACTAGTGTCCTGTCCCAGCAATAGCGTCGAGGGGCCGAGGGTTCTACCCCTTTTCCACGGAAGTGGGGGACGTCCACGGCACTTTTGGATGTGTCCGCGAAATCAGGTGAGAACCCCCGACGAGTTCTCATCCAATGCAGAGCGGTGGCCAAGCGCTGCACCGTTCTGTCGCGCCGGGGAGCCCAAGCCTGAGTGCGGATCGGGTCCGCAAGTGCCCCAGCAGGTAGCGACGCGTGTCGAGCGTGCAGCGCATGAGATCGTCGGAGACCGTAGGCACGCATCGCCGAGGAAGTCGTGCCTACAGTCGGTCGGGCGGTTCGGCGAACTCACGGAACTCGAGGCTTCGACTGCGAGAGAAGTCTTCGCCGGGCCTTCCGCAGTTGGAATGCAGACGGACGAAAGCGGCAACGTCCTCGGAGCTGCTCTCACTGCGCGCGAAACGCGGCACAAGATGCGCGTTGCGGGCAAAGACCTCTACGCCTGGTGCTCACTCGACAGGATTCTTGGCCATCGAGGTTTTCTATTTCTCGGGCGGCCCGAACCACGAACCAACGCTCGATGTCGCGCGCCAGGTCGCACGTGAGCTCGGCCTCGATGTTGAGGTCAGCGAAGTCGACGTGTGGAACCCGCCGAGGCGGAGAAGTAGTAGCGGCCGGGATCTAGATACGCGGCCGCGCCATCGAAATCAATATCTTGAGCTATTCATATATCCAATTATTGTGAGGTCGCAGATCACGCCGTGGGTTGTGCGAGAACGATGGGAGGGCCTCGAAGAGGGACCGGGCGACTGTTGACCGCTCGATCCGGCGCCTTCGCGGTTTCGCTCGTTCTATCTTGCGCGCTGATAGCGTCCTGCGGATCGGCGCCGCGCAACGGTCGCGTGCTTCTGATCGGAATCGATGGAGCGACGCTACGCATCGCCGGGCCCATGCTCGAACAAGGTTCGCTTCCGCACCTCGCCACGCTCGCGCGCGCCGGAGTCTTCGGTCCGCTCCGGTCTCACTTTCCGCTGGTCTCACCGCGGATCTGGAGTTCGATCGCCACTGGAAAGCTGCCGGACAAGCACGGCATCATGAACTTCGCTCGAGAGGTCGCGGGGGGGAAGCGCCAACTCTACGAGAGTACGGACCGCAAGGCGCACGCGTTGTGGAACATCGCATCGGACGCCGGTCTCACAGTCGGCGTCGTGAATTGGTGGACCACCTATCCGCCCGAGAAGGTCAACGGCGTCGTAGTATCCGATCACCTGCTCGCCCAGGAACTCTCCGGGCGTCGCGGTCTCAACCGCGCCGAGGGCGGTGAGTCGGGCCCCATCGTGTACCCACCCGAGTGGAGCGAGCGGATCGCCGTCCTGGCCAAAGTCGAAGAGCCGCTCACCGAGGTTCGCGATCCGTTCGCGGATCCGAGTGTGTTCCCCGACTGGATCTTGCCCGAGAAGCTGTCCCAGCGCTATCGCAACGACGCCGCGGTTGTGCGGATCGCTCTAGAGATCAATCGCGCGGTTGAGCCCGATCTGCTGATGGTGTTCCTGCCGGGAATCGATCGCGTCTCCCACCGCTTGTGGGCCGGTGTCGACCCGCCTTCCTCCTATCCGGTCGACTTCGGGCTGGATCCAGAGCAGCGCCGCGCGATGGCCGCATCCCTACGCCAGTACTACGCCTACACAGACGCGCTGATCGGCAGGCTTACCCAGCACTTCGGCCCTAACGATTTCGTGATGGTGGTGTCGGATCACGGCTTCGAGGCGGGCATCAAGCTGATGGTGTTGACCGGCGTGCACGATTCCGGGAAGGCGCTCGACGGGATGTTCGTTGCGAGCGGCCCGGACGTCACCGCGCCGTCCGAGCAGCGGATCGTGTCGGTTAACGACGTCACCCCTACGGTCCTCAGCTGGCTAGGAATTCCGATTGGAGCCGACATGGACGGCCAGCCTGCTCCGTTTCTCAAGACGGTCGCGGTGCCGCCAATAGCCACCCACGACACGACACCGATCGAACACGTCCCACACGGACGGAGCGGGGCCGAAGGCGCGATCCTCGACCAGCTAAAATCGCTCGGCTATTTCGAGTCGGGCCCGACCTCCGAGGAGCGAATTCCGTAGATTCCCAGGCGTTCTTCTTCTGGCATGGCGGTTTCCTCCTCTTCCGAGAACATTGCAACGACGCATTGGTGTACGCGGCCCACAAACTTACTGGCCACCGTCACGTCATCGGCTTCGATGCGGCCGTTTGCCTGAATGAGACCTTCGGGCAACCGTTTGCTATCCGCCCACCACTCGTAGGCCAGGTAAAGTCCCCCCACGAGCGCGGCGCCCGCTACCAAGCATCAGGCTACGCCTGATTATCGACGACCTCGGCGTTCTCCCGCGTGCAATGCCGCGTCGCTATGGGTGCGCGCCAGCTCAGAGTCGGCGAGCACCAGGGTGCAACTGTTCCGGTCGCAGCCTGTGGACTCTTACCGAGCAAGCATCGCGACCTCACGCCTTCAACATCCGAAGGCCGTTGGCAATGACCGCGAACTCACTAATCTCGTGCCCAAGGACTGCGACGGGAAGCGAGAAGGCCCCAGTCACGGCGCCGAGCACGAGCCCCGCGATCACGAATGCCGACAGGGCGAGGTTCTGTCGCACGATCCGGTCATTGCGACGCGCCAGATCAAGTGCATAGACCAGCTTCTCCAGGTTATCGGCCATTAGGGCAACGTCCGCCGTCTCGAGAGCGACGTCCGTGCCCGCGGCACCCATCGCGACGCCAACAGAGGCCGCGGCGAGCGCGGGCGCATCATTGACACCGTCCCCCACCATCACCACATGACCGTTGTCGCTCGCGAGCTTGCGGACGAAAGCCACCTTCTCCTCCGGCTTCAAAGGCGCATACACCTCATCAATCCCAGCCTCCGCCGCGATCGCGCGCGCGGTCCGCTCGTTGTCTCCGCTGAGCATGACCACTTTGGCGATACCCAGCGCCCTGAGACCCTGCACGGCACGCTTCGCTTCTGGACGAAGGTTGTCTCGCAACGCGAGTAGGCCCCACAGCCGGTCCGCCTGCCCGACCGCAACGAGGGTCTTCCCCTCACCCTCGAGTACCTCGATGCGTTGGCGTAGCGCTGTCAGGTCGATGTCCAATTCGCGCTCGAAGTACGCGGGGCTGCCGACGTGCACCAGTTCGCCGTCCAGCCGCGCCGAAGCGCCCGCGCCCACGTGGGCCTGGAAGTCGCTCGTCGTTCGCGGCTCGAGGCTGCGCTGCGCTGCGGCATGCACGATGGCCTGCGCCAGCGGGTGCTCGCTCCAGCGCTCAATTCCGGCGGCGGCGGCAAGTAGGTCGTTCTCGGAGCCCGGCGCCGCTGGCGACCCTGGTGTGACCAAGATGTCCGTGAGCTCGGGCTTGCCACGCGTCAGCGTCCCCGTCTTATCGAGCGCTACGACACGAATGCGCGCCAACTCCTCGATGTAGACGCCCCCCTTGATGAGAACACCACGTCGCGCGGCGGTTCCAAGGGCAGCGACAAGTGTTACGGGGATCGAGATGACAAGCGCACATGGTGCGGCCGCCACGATGAACACGGTGGCGCGGGTGATCCACTCGGCCCAGACGGCGCCGAGGAGCACCGGTGGCACGACTGCCGTGAGAACGCCCGCGAAGAGAACGGCCGGGCTGTACCAGCGACCGAAACGCTCGATGAAACGGTGGCTCCGACCCTTGTGCTCCTGGGCCTCCTCGACCATCCGGATGATGCGAGACAACGTATTGTCAGCGAAAGACTTCGTGGCTCTCACTTCGAGCGCGCCCTGGCCATTGATGGTCCCGGCGAACACCGCGTGCTCCGGAGCCTTCTCGACCGGAATGCTCTCGCCGGTCACCGGGGCCTCGTTCACTGCCGAGCGACCGGAGAGGATCACGCCGTCAGTTGCCACCGACTCGCCCGGGCGGACTAGGAATACATCGCCTGGATGCACCTCTTCGACCGCCACCTCTAACTCGACGCCGTCACGCCTTACCAGTGCGGTGCGAGGTGCTAGGTCCATCAGAGCACGGACGGCCGAACGAGTCCGGTCGGCCGTGTAGCTCTCGGCGGCCTCCGAGATGGAATACAGGAATACGAGCATGGCACCTTCGCCGGGTGCACCCATCACGGCGGCAACGACGGCCGCGATACTCATCAGAAGCTCGATACCGACCTCTCGCTCGAGCACCAGCTCGCGTGCCGCCTCGCGCCCGAAGAAGTAGCCGCCGATGCCGATCGCCCCGACATAGAGGGCGACCGAGATCTGCAGCGAGGCACCAGCCAAGCTTAGAGTCCACCCGGCTAGCAGAAGGATGCCGGAGACTGCGGATGTCACGACCTTCGCATTGCGCCACGGCGGCGGCGGTCGCTCCAGACCTCGACTGGCACGCGGCGGGAAGCCTGCTTCCGTGAGGCGCCTGCGAAGGCTATCGGCGGAAACGCGTTGCGGATCGATACGGAAGATCACGGTGCCGGACGTGGGTCGAATATCGATGCCCTCGATGCCCGGGGTGCCCTCCATCGCGCGGCGAAGCGCGGCCGCATCGTGGTCGCAGTCAAGGTTGGCGACGCGAAGCTCGATCTGCTCAATGCTGTTGTTGGTCTCCGAGGGAATGCGTTCTTCAGAGTTCTGATTCATTGCAGCCTCTCTTTGCCCTGTGGATGCGCAAGGCGCTTGATCACTAGCCACAACAGCGCTCCGAGCCCGAGCGCTAGGAGGGCGCCCTGGACGGCGAGCCCCTGGACGGTAGGACGGACGCCGAGCCAATCGATCCGGGGAAAGGAGACCCATGTGACCGGCAGCCATCCTGCCTCCTGAAACGCCGCGATTCCCTGGCCGGCTAGGACCAAAGCAAGCGCGTAGAGAAGGATCGAACTGGCAGCAAAGAACGCTGGGATCGGAAGGCGGTGCCCCAAGTACAGCACCGCGGCTACCAGCAGCACGAGAACAGCCGTGCCCGCAGCCACACCCAGCGCGATCGGACGGGCGGCGCCGGCTCCGGCCTGCGCCCAAAGGGCCTCGAAAAAGAGAGCCGTCTCGAGCGCTTCGCGGTACACCGCGACGAACGTGACAACTGAGAGCGTGACGACGGAGCCGGTCGACAGTGCAGCCCGAATGTGGCGGTCGAGGAATTCCTGCCAGCGCGCCGCTTCTGCCTTCGAAAGCAGCCAAAAGCTGGCGTAGAAGAGAACGCCAGTGGCAAGGAGCGCGCTTGCCCCTTCGACGAGTTCTCGTTGCGCTCCACTAACACGTATCAAACTATGGACCGCCAGCCACGTGGCTCCGCCGGCGACGAGCGCTCCCGTCCAGCCTGCATGGACGTAGCGCAGCGCGTCGCGTCGCCCGGCCCGAGTCAGCAATGCGACGATGGCGGCAACGATCAACACGGCCTCGAAGCCCTCTCTTGTTACGATCGTGAGTGCACTCGCGAATAGTGCAGCGAAGCCGATCCCCCCTCGGAGATGCGTGTCGGCAGCCTCAAGGCCGCGATCCAGCTCGTCATAGGCGGCTTGGACTGCGGCCATTGCAGCGCCTTGTTGCAGAAGCCTCCGGTGGTCGAAGAAACGTCGCTCCAGGTCTTGTCTCAATTCTGGCGCCGTCGAATTCATGATGGGCTCGACGGCCTCGAAGCCATCGAGGTAGGCAGACACAGCAAGATCGAGCGCGCGGCGCGTCTGGCCTTGCTCCCATGCCTGTCGAGATTCCGCGAGGCGCTGGCGCGCCACCTCGATTGGGAGCGAGCCCTTGGCGAGCGCGTCGGGTTGACTGCGGACGAAGGCGAGGATCGAGAGATCTTGAGGATCTTGGACCACCTCCGCCGGCGAACGCTCTACGAGCGCCGCGAGGTTCGGGGCCAACTCGGCGACTCGCGCGGGCCGCAGTTGTAGAAGCTCACGCCCTTCCTCGATCTCGCGCGGGTCGAAGGGAATCGTGCCGACAAGAAAGGCGAGGTCGTAGAGCTCGGCCTCGCTCAGCCTCTCGGCGAAGCCTTGCATTGCCGTTCCGTCGATCCCGCGACTGATCGTGCTGTAGAGGTCGAAGAGGCTCAGTGCGAGCATCCGCTTCCGGTCCGAGAGATCGGCAGGCGGCGGATTCATCGTCCCGGCGAGCGCCCCATCCCCTCGACCTTCTGGCCCGTGGCAACTCGCGCAGGCCTGGGCGTAGAGCTCTTTTGCTCGCTGGGGGGACGGCAAGCGCGGAGGGAGCGCGTGAAGATCGAAGCGCTCGCGCGCCGCTTTTGCGAGGCCCCGGGAGCGGCGCGCCACCTCGTCAGCGGAGCGCCGCAACTCGATGGCCTCGCGCAGGGCCTGTAGGTCGATGCGCAATGGCGCGTCTATAGGCACTCCTAGTTCCGTGAGGGCCTCGTCGACGCGGCCGGCAAACTCGAGCTGCTCTCGGTACTCCACCTCGTCCACAACCGCGCCGTTCTCAACCGTCGCCCCATAGTCGACGCCGATATAGTCGAGTAAATGGACTACTCGGCGCGCTGTGTCGTTCGTGGGGGGAGCCGCTGAGGCCAGCCCGGAAGCCAGAATGACCGCCGTCAGCCAGACCGTTGCAAGCGACCGCATAACGGAACGAACCATCATCCGCTTGTCGATGCGGGATCCGAACGACCGCCCAAAACTGCCAGCGCTCCGGCCACGAGACCCAAGATCGCGGCTAAGGAGCCGCCCATCCCGACCAAGAGTTGCAGACCGGAGGTCACAAGAATGATCATGCCCCAGCCCCGCCGGGCCTCCGGACGGACGTAGAGCGCCACTGCTGCAACAAGCAAGGCAACTCCCGCGATGGCGCCGAACCATGGCCAGCCCGTCGAGAAGAACTCGCCCGAGCCCCAGTCTCCCATCCAGCCGCGCATGTGGCCGTGTCGGGCTTCGTGGCCCCAGGCGCATCTCATTCCCGAACGGGCCAGCAGCCAGAATCCGGCCAGCAGCGAGAGAACGAATGCGGCGATCGGCCGCTCTTCCTGTTGCGTTTGCGTCGTAGTCACTTTTGTCCTTCCTCTTCGGGCGGGCGTTAGCTCGCCCGCTGTTGTGTCAGTTCGCAACAGCGATTAACGAGATGTCGAAGGCGCCGATGAGACAGACGCATCGACCCCAAGCCGATCTCCGCGTCGATCATCTGCTTCGCACCCGGAGGAGGCACGTCGCGTGGTCTACTTGCCCATGCGCTCCTTGCGCAGGATCTCCCCTGTTTTCGAACTGACGTGGAGTTCGAACTTCTTCCCCTCGGCGTCGCGGGCCATGACCCAGTACCGGTCGCCCTCGCGTTCGATCTTGGACACCTCGGGATATCCTTGCTCCTTGACTCGCTCGATCACCACGTCCTTCGAAAGCGCTGCCTCGTCTTTGTTGACGATTTCGCCCGTCTTTGCATCGACGTATTTTTCGACCTTCTTCCCGTTCGAATCCCGAGCCTCCACGCAATATTGATCACCCTCGCGCCCGATCTCAGTTATGTCCGAATATCCTTGCTCCTTCAGCTTCGCCAGAACCTGTTCCATGGAAAGCTCGGTGTCGTCGCCCGTCGCATCGACGGTGGGCCCTTGACTCGATTGAGCCTCCAGATCTGTGATCACGCCGCCTTGGGCTCCACGCGTGCTGTCCCGCGCCCCAGTCGCACAGGCGACGCTCGAAGTGAGCAAAGCGGCCACCGCTACGGGAAAGAGGAGCCTGTTGATCATGCGAGTCGGTTGAGTAGTCATCTGTTTGCTCCTAATGAATAGTGGTTCGAGCTCGGCCCGAATGAGGGAAACGTTGGGCTCACACATGGCGGACTCCTCTGGTTCGTGGTTGCACCATCAATCATTTGCAGTGGAAGGATGAGCGAGTTGGCTGCGTCTTTATTCCTCACGATCGCGCGTGCTCCATTAGGAACGCCAGGATCTGTGCACGCGCGTCATCGTTGGGAGGCGGAACCGCCATCCTCTGCATGTTCGTGTGCATCCGACTCACGACATCCGGCCACTCGGCTGCCGTGTGCAGAGCGGGATCCGGAAGCGCGTGACACTGCGAGCAGACTTGCGCGAACTGCACGCCACCGGGCCCCTTGGACCTTGGAGAAAGCGATTCCGGAGCTGTTCGAAGTGCATTCTCTTTCAGGTAGCGCCGCAAGTGCTCCACCTCGCCGGCCGATGGGGCAGCGATGTCGGGCATCCAGCGCCCCCACGAAGCTGTCTTTTCTTGCTCCATCATTTGCATGCGGTGGAGCATGCGGACGAGGCTCGTGTCCCATTCATCCGCACTGTGCGCGCGGGGGGAGGGAAGAGCGTGACACTGCATGCAGTACTGCTTAAACGCCACGGCCCCTTGTGAGGTCGGGTTCGGCAGCTCATCGTCCGGAAACGGCACGGCCGGCATTTGGCCTCCCATGGGACACATCCCATCCCCGCGCATCATGGGCCCCGAGCCCTGACCCATCATCCTGCTGCCGTGAGGCGAGCCAGGCTGCTGGGCGCTCGCTTGGAGCAGCGGGATGCCGATCAAGACCAGCGCAGCGAGAGCCAACGTGCCTCCGAGCAGCCAGGGGATTCGATCTCGTTTTTCTTGTGTCATGTGTGCATTTCTCCATCAGGATCCGTTGGGGTGTGTAAGAACTCCACTAACCGAGGGCGCGCGCGAGGAGGGCTTGACGAAGTTCGCCGTGAACTGGAGCGCGTTTCCACGCGTCTCTATGTGATCAAAGCCGGCCGCCTCCGCGAGCCTCTGCACCCTCCCACGCGGAACGAAGTGCGGGTCGGGGAAGTACTCGGTAATCGAGAGCCGCCCTCCGGGCTTGAGGCAGTCGTGGCAGCGTGCCAGGGCGTCCTCCCGCTTCGGAATTTCCCCGAGCGCGAGAGCAAGAACGGCGACATCGAAGCTCTCGCGAGGAAGGTCGACGGTCGCGGCGTCCGCCACGACGCCACGAACGTTGTTGAGTCCGGCTCGAGCCGCGTTGGTCTCGAGCTGTTCGATCATCTGGGGCTGCACATCCACGCCAACGGCTTCACCGCCAGGTCCGACAATGCCCGCCGCTGGGAGAAGGAGTCTCCCTGGGCCCGGCCCGATCTCGACGATTCGCTGGCCCGCCACGAGCCCAATGCGCTCGAGGGTCACGCGCGTCCTCAGCACCCACACCACTAGTGGATTTTCGAGACCCCACCCGAGCCATGCCGGGCACGGAAGCTGATAGCGACGACTTAGCCAGCGCCAGACCACGTTGGCGGCGACAAACAGCACAAGAGCGATTGTTGCAAGTGTCCATCCACTCATAGAGATCTCCTAGCGAGCGAGGCCACCCGGGTCATCTCAAACCCGTGCGCCATCCTCGAGACGTGAGCCTCAGACCGCCGACTCACCGCGTTCTCCCGTCCGGATCTTCAACACGTCACGGAGATCGAGAACGAATATCTTGCCGTCTCCGACGTTCCCTGTATGCGCGGCGCCTGCGATGGCATCTACGACCGCGGGAGCAAGCGAATCGGGTACCAGCGCCTCGACCTTCGTCTTCTGAGCGAGGACACAGCCTCCCTTCTGTACGGGGTTCGCTGCGTTGACGGCCTTGGCCTTGCCCCACCCCATCACGTCGGACACCGTGATCCCGGGAAGCCCTTCGATCTGGCGCAGGGCGTCGCAGACGTGCTCGAGCATGAACGGCTGGATGATTGCTGTAACGAGTTGCATGGCAGTTCCTCCTCTAGATCTCCACGTCGACCCGCTCCGGCGCGAACCAGGAGTAGATGACGGGCAAAACAAAAAGCGTAAGAAGCGTCGCCGTGACGAGTCCCCCGATCACGACCGTGGCGAGAGGTCGCTGGACCTCGGCGCCGGCGCCCGTCGCGAGCG
>JAJDAM010000500.1 GCA_029261905.1 Deltaproteobacteria bacterium | reverse complement strand
AACAGCGCCGACCGGACCCGACCCAGGCGAAACAGTATGCCGCCAGAACGGGACCAACGTCAATTCAACTGAGCTGTTGCTGGTCCGTCCGCAACGGCTTGTTATGCGCCGGGTCGATCACAGCACCAATGTCTCGGTACGACGATAACCTCACATATCGTTCGATCAGGGACGCAATGAAGTCGTCTCGCCTGGCTGCCTGCGACAGATATTCGTGTGTTCGCTTGTCGACGACTACGCAGTCCACATATGGTGAAAAAGAGGCAAGGTGCACGTCGGTAATGTCGCTACCGCTAGCTGTGGGCGCCGACTTCTGTGTGCTTCGAAGTCTCGCCTGAATGATCTGAGATGGAATGTCCGTACCTCGCAACCGCGGCCAGATTTCGTCCAAGTCACACCCCAATGACCGGCAGGCCACCCTTATCCGCGTCCGATTGGCAGCCATCTCGGCAAATTCATCGAGGGTCGTGGAATCGTCGATGTCTTCCTCTGGAACATCAAACTCGGAGAGGAGGGCCTTCACGTGGGAGGGGTCGGCGTCTCGGACTCGGCGAAACAGTGCAGACACGTCGCTAGTGAATGCTTGTGCCACCGTTGCTGGATCTTGGAGGCGGCGATCACCGCGGGCCGAGAGGTGTTGTTCGAGATCTCTGGACTGCTGAGCGAAGAGCCGATCGGCTGCGGAGTTAGGGAGCGGGGTCATCTGATCAAGGTTCTGCAGAACCGCGGTATCCGAGTCACGGTCCTTGACGTGAGAGATCGAGGCTGTCTCGCGCCCGTGAGCCTGACTTTCGAGCAGATGGGGGCGTAAATCCCGCCAGCACGCCAACGGTGCGAGGTGAGAAACCTCGCCGAACCGGTAGAGCCGTTCCCGCACTGCAATACGGAACGCGGATTGGCTGATGTTGCCCAAGGATGAAAGCACCTCAAGTTCGGTGGCGAGCAGATCGACAATCGAACCCAATGATGGAATGCCTGCGCATGAGCGAACCCAAGCGACGTGAGGAAGCGAGCTAAGAAAACGCATACGATTCGAGCAGACATCACTGTCAGCATGACAGAGCAGTTCTTCCACCTGGTGCCAAGAGAGAACCGGCAGCCAGTCTGACGAGAACAGAAGGTGCAGGGCGTTTGCAGATGCGCGTTGTGCCTCTGCAATTGGTGAGTAGGCATCATGAGCCCACCGGGCGAGAATAGACGTATCCAATGCTAGAAGTTGTGGGGTAATGATCGACATTGCAGAGGGCGCATAACGGATATGGCGTTCAGCTGCGCGACACCGCCGCGGCAACGCGTGCTGGATCAACCAGGTTTGATGCCAGAGGGTAACACCTCCGATAGCGCCGAGCGGTGGCGTGACTGCTGCAACGCTGTGTTGGGCGGCTGTTCTCAACGAGTTCCGGCATCGGTCAGGCTGGATGACACCGTTCGCACACGGGTCAGACCGCATCCAATTGACGAGGATCGTTCTTCTGAGGCCGCCGCCTACCCACGATTGTCGCTGTGACTGCAAGAACCACCGTAAGTTCGGACAGCAGCTCGAACGCTAATCCCCTCTCGAACCAGCGCATCACGAAGCCCATGTCACCGCCACTTAGTGTCCATATTCCGAACAGATCACCTGCCGCACTCAGTGAGAAAACGACGATTGAGAAGGTATCCGCGTATCTCGGCGGGCCAACCGCGAAGCGGAAGCTTGCGAAGAGCTGAACCATTGCGATCGAACCGAGAAAGGCAACAAGCCAAGCGGGTGGACCGAGCTGGTATGAGGTGAAGGAGTACTCCACCTGGTACAAGCCAGCGCCGAATCCGAAGAGTGAGGCACCCGTCCGAAGATTGAATCGCAGGGTTGCCTCCAAAGAGTCCACTTCCAGGCTCAACCGCGCCGCCCAGCTAGTTGATAACCAGAGCCACTCTATCTCATATCACAGCGAAGCGATTCTTCGTAACCTGCTGGATTCGGAACGTGGTGGTGGGGAAATGTTTCTTGAAATCAATGGGTTGTGGCGATGTGGATCTTCGGCCATTGGCTTTCGCGCAGTGGGGGCGAGCATGTGGAAGCATCAGCGCGGCATGTGAACATGCGAAACGGGTTCCCAGAGGTTTGGGATTCCTTGCCTTGAAATTCAACGGGTTAGCTGGTGGTGCGGTTCGAATAGAAGCCGGGAGTCCCCTCAGGACTGCTGCTGCGGCGATGCCAAGTCGTGATTTTCGACAACCATAAAACAGGTTATTGTGTATATCGGGATGGACTTCTCTCCTGTGTGAGAGCACGGGCTTTCCCTCCTCGAGCGCCTGTGGGGTTTTTTCTGCGCACGGAGCGGCCGAGATGGGCGTTGGGACGTCGTGTCTTGGCTCGTTGGGGAGTGGCGCGGGGTGAGAACGTCGCGCTGGATTCGTGTTCTTGCATCCGCAAGGTCGAAATATACCCGTTGAAGTATTTGATATTCACTTGACAAGTGTTATGCGTGACATAAACTACGCATCAGAATGTCTCTTCTGAAATCCTATTCAGGTTGAGACTCACCCGATGCGGGCGCCCAGCCCGCGCAGAAGGGAGCCACTCCATGAGAATCGGTGAAGCAGAAGCAATCGTGGGAACCCTCGGTAGGCCCTCGAAGATGCCAGGATATTCGACATCGACGAGCGCGACCGAATGCAAGCTCGGGTCGCTACTCAGAAAGGTCCGTGGGAGCGTCTGCGAAGGCTGCTACGCGATGGGAGCGAACTATCAGTACCCATCGGTCAAGATCGCGCATGCGCGCCGTCTGGATGGATTGCGCAATCCCGAGTGGGTCGATGCGATGGTTACGCTGATAGGGAGGCGAGTTGACCCGACCGATCCCTATTTCCGATGGCATGACAGTGGGGATTTGCAGGGCGTCTGGCATCTGGCGAATATCTGCGAGGTTGCGAGACAGACGCCCGATGTCCGTCACTGGCTCCCCACTCGAGAGAAAGCGATGGTAAAATCGTTCCTGCGAGCTGGGGGCGTGATTCCTGGAAACCTGACAGTCCGTCTGTCTGCGCCAATGGTGGATGGGGCCGCGCCGAAAGCATCGGGGCCGCTTGCAACTTCGACTGTCAGTAGCGATGGAGTGACCATCGGCTACGGATGCCCCGCTCAGGAACAAGGAAACAGCTGCGGAGATTGCAGGGCGTGTTGGAGCCGCGACATTGAAAACGTCACCTACCGGAAGCACTAGCGATGTCGTCTGTCCCGATACCCTGGCAGGGTGCGCGGAATGTGGCGACGCCTGCAAACTCACGCACGAGCGGACCTTTCGCCGCTGTGACGACTGCAAGGCGATCTACGATCCTGGCAAGTATCCCGCAGAGTGTCCCGAGTGCGGTCGCGGACGCTACCGATCGGACGCACCTGATCGGAGTCATTGAGAAGGTTGCCCGACTCGGATGGCTGTGGTCCTCTCCCGGTATGCCGAAACGTCGTGAGAAGACCGTAGACAACGGTGATGCCAGGATCGTTGACGACACCGCAGGCTCGCCGGCCGAGGGACTTGAGCTCGCACAGGTGATCCTTGCGGATTGTCCCGATGGATATCACCCGTGGAGGGTTCAGGTCCAGAAGAGCGATCGGGGCCGCCGGTCGTCGGTCCGGGTGTGGTTCAAGCGAAACGCTGTTCGCAGTGAGGCACCCGAGTAGTCAAACGATCAACCAATGCGGAGAACGATTCCGCGCAATCACGAAGGGAAAACTTCGATGGAAGAGATCACGACCAGTACGTCAGGCATTCAGCCCACAATGGAAGCGAATCACCCGGCACGCGTGAACGGTGCGAACGGTGAAATACAGACCTCGACGGACCGGGACCGCAGTCCGTACCACGTCTACCTAGCGCGACTCGCCGCAGGCTCGCGGCCCACGATGGCCGAGTCCTTGGAGCGTATCGCCAGAATCGCCTCAGGAGGGCGGTTCGCCGGTGACCGCTTCCCATGGCATCAACTCCGATACCAACACGTCCAGGTGATCAGGACGGCGCTTGTAGAGACGGTTTCGGAGCGAACAGGGAAGACTCTGAGCCCGGCGTCGGTGAACAAGTCTCTGAGCGCGATTCGGGGAGTCTTGAAAGAGGCTTGGCGACTCGAGCTGATCGGTGCCGAGGAGTTTGCTCGAGCGACCGACATCGAGCCG
>JAJDAM010000499.1 GCA_029261905.1 Deltaproteobacteria bacterium | reverse complement strand
GATCGTCGAGAACGAATGCCTCGGAGAGCCCGGGTTCCGCGACATCGCCAAAGCTGAGAGAAAAGAAACCACCAATGCCGAGCTTGAATATTCTGCAGTCGGTGTCGGTATCGAAGCTGCCACCGAGATTCATCGCAGGATCACCGGTGAGGATGCAGTCCGCCGAATCGATCTGGATGGTGGTCAGAGACGTCTGCTGGGGGGCGTCGACGGCGATCGCACCCGTGTTGGCGTCGTACTCAATCGAGGTCTGTCCATCGCCCTCGACTCCGTCCGGCAGCACGGCTGAGGAAGCGGGGATTGCCGTAACGATCACGGCCAGCAGAACGACAGCAGCTCGCATCCAACTCATCCTATCAGTCTATCCCGGGCCGACAAGATAGGCCCTTCTCCTCAGTTGAAAAGAAGTCCACTAGACCTCTGGACATACGGACGGGAAATCAAAATTGGCTAGTTTCCTGTCCCAGGACACCAGGATCTTCATTACAACGGAGGCCGTCATGAGAAACTTCACTTTCGCCCTGACACTGACACTGGGTGTCATCACGCTCGCATTCTCGGCAGAGGCCGACTGCACCTGCGACAGCAAGTGCACGCTCACCTGCATCAACAACTTCGACGGGATGTCCGACACGTCGCTGCCGCCCAAGCTGGATGGCGAGAAGTGCGTTCCGGATTCTCCCGAAGCGTCATTGGACGAAATCTGCAAAGCCAAGGGTTTCAAGGGCGTCGCGCCCCACGACAAGAACCACGAAGACAAGCCGCCCCTCTGGTGTGACACTCCGACCTGTCGCTGAGTGGCTGTGAGCGCGGGGGCGTCTTGGACCGCTGATTGAAGCTGGGTGTCAGGGCATCCGGCTCGGTAGGAATGCGTCACGGACCTGGGCCCGACGGAATCGGCATCTCGAACGAATCGCTGGGGCCGGGCGGCAGGCCTGGAAAAAGGAGGTGCGATCCGGGTGAGGTTCGTTCAACAACGCCCCGCCGCGCTGTAGTCAATTGGCGGTCACGTAGGGCCGCATCGGCCGATGAGTTGCCAATGGCGCAGACGCAACTCGTTGATTTAGTTGGACATCGAATGGCGCCCCGGGAGGGAATCGAACCCCCGACCCGCTGCTTAGAAGGCAGCTGCTCTATCCAACTGAGCTACCGGGGCGTGGGGGAGAAATTAGCCGGATGGGGAGACTTTGGGGACGTTGACAGCGCATCATGCGGAGGTAGGTTTCCGACCCCTTGTGGTGGGCGTAGCTCAGTCGGTTAGAGCGCCAGGTTGTGGTCTTGGAGGTCGGGGGTTCGATCCCCCTCGCCCACCCCACAAGGGACGGATCCATTGGGTTTTCCCAGCGTCCGAGCTGCGGCGGGGACGGGGCGGAGCCAATCGCGCGCTAGCTGTTCCCGCCTTGGATCAGCAGACGGAGCTCGGTGAGCCGCGACTGGTCGTCGGCGGGTAGAAGCTCGTAATCCGACCCCTCGTATTCGGCGTGGAGTTCCCGTTCCAGGATCGCCAGGGCTTCGGCGGCGAATGGCTCGCCGGGTGCCAGCCGGATGGACTGCTCGAGCAGGAACGGCGCCGGCGTCACCCAGTAGTTTCTGCCGATTCGCGCCTCGAGGGTTCCCAGCAGGTACAGCGCCTCGCCCAGTGCGGGGTCTTGCTCGGGGTGTGAATCGATGAAGCGCTCCAGAATCGCCGACGCCACGACGAGCTGCAGCAGGCCCGATTGGCCGTCACCCTCTTGATCATCCGCCGTGGCCGCATCGATCAAATTGCGGGCGGTCGCGACATTCGGTTTCGCGGTGGCTTGTTTTCGAAGAGCGGGGAGTTCTTCGATCCAGGCCGCGACGTCTCGCTTCAGGCTCGCCCAGAGATCCTCGCGTTGACCGAACGTTGCCAGCATCGCAGCGGTTCGATCGAAGTCTCCTTTGACGCGGATCGCGACGACGAAGTAGTCGGTCAGCGGGCCTAACATAATCGCGGGATGCGTGGCCGGATCCTCGAGCAGCTCGGACAAACTCGCCAGCGCATCGTCGAAGCGACGTGTCGCGATCTGCAATGTGGCGCGGGGCTCGAGCGGCAGTGACTCCATCGCGCCCACGTCGACGAAACCGACGGCGACCTCGGAGTCTTCCAGATCGGGGAGCCGCGTGTGACAGACCACGCAATTTTCAGCGATCTGGCGCAGCACGAATGCCGAGCGCTCGTAGCGCTTCTCCTCGAAGTGGCGCTGCGCGTCGCTGGCGTCGCGCGCGACCGACCGCGCCAGGAAGTGCATCTTCTGGTTCTGGGTCAGCGTGTGGTCATCGAGCATCTGTGTGTTTCGAGCCAGGATCTCGAATGCTGCCAGTATGTTCTCTCGGTTGGCGGGATCGGAGAACTCATCGGGATCGACGCTCGCTGGCAGCACGACACGAACCCCGTTGAAGATCTCGCGCATCATCGCGCGCGTCTGCTTCGCGTCGGTGACCGTCGTGTCTTCTTCGGGTTTCTCTGAACAACCCCAGGCGAACCACAACGTCAGTCCCAGCAATCCAGCCAGCGCACGAATTCCGAGCCGCATCGTTTATCCCCCCCGTTCACCTGAGCAAGCTCAATGATTACACGACAACGGCGCCCGTCGCGATCGACGACCCGCTATCGATACAGAATCAAAGAGCTGCGCCGCGGACCTGCTGGATCGAAATCAGATAATCCACGATCGAATCGATCGTGCGGCGGGTCGTATCTTCCGTCGCGGGTTGGCCCAGTAGTTCTTCTTGGAATTGGCGCCCCCACACCGGCATGTCCCGTGATCCGTGCGCGAGCACGTCACGTCGCCCATCGATGTACTCGGCGAGTTTGTCTCGCTCGAGCGGTACGCCGAAGCGGCGATCGAGCCGGGTGAGATCCGGTGGGCTGACCCGGAGCATCGAAGCAACCGGGCCGTCACCACGAGCATCCGCGCCATGACAGGAGGCGCAGTAGGTGTTGAAAAGCAGCGGCCCTGCCCCGTCCGCTCGAGTATCGGCTGGCGTGAAAAACAACAGAACAGCCGCGATTGCGACTCCGACGAACGTGACTCGGGCGGATCGATCGAATGACATGAAACCTCGAATGTGCATACCTCGTGCCAGCCCTCCCGCGAGGCCGTGACCGCGAATGGCGCGATTTCGGTGGTTCGCGTGGGGCACAATTCGGCAGAAGTGGTCTGGATGCCCCATCCGAGTACCGCCGCCATTTCACAGAACCGGGCGGGTGTGTTGCTCTCTTTCCATGCATCCGGCAGCAGCGGCCGGACAGATCGACAGGTGGAACACGTCGGGGTTGCAGCTTCGGCCCGGCAGCAGAACGCAGTTTTTCTCGATCGCAACGAATGAGAACCAGCGTCTTTGGCACGTGCGGACGAAGCATCTAAATTGTTGAACTTACAACGTTTTCACGCCTTCCCGAACCTCGGCCAACTCGGATCGAGGGCTAACACCCTCGCTGTTTTCCGCCGGATGTGGGCGCTATGATCCGGTTTCACCGAGCGTGTGGAGCCCCCAATCCATGAACCGCATCAGAGCTGCTCGGCAATCACTCGGCTGGACCCAGAACGAGCTTGCCCGCAAGGCCGGAATCTCCGCCCGTACCATTCATGCAATCGAAAAAGGTCGCCCGTGTCGGCAAGCGACCAAGCGCCGCATCCTGAACGCACTCGGTGTTCCGTGGGATCTCCGAGATGAATACTTTCAGCGCGTGCGAAGCGTCCGTCCGGTTGCAGCGGCTGACGAGGCGCGTTCGGCCTAGCCCCACCGCGTCAAACGATTTCACCACCCACTGATTTCACCACTCTCTGATTTCACCACTCAGCGAGTCCGCGCACTCAATGGCGCGCGCACACGTGCGGTCCATGAAGTGCGTCAGCGTTCGGGCCGCTTCATCCCGATCGCCGCGTCGCGCATGCACGCGAGCGGCTCGCTCGGCTTCGACTCGTTCTGATTCGACATCATTTTCGAACGGCGACCACGCCTCGCGCAATCGAAGCGTGTGACGTGCAGGATCGGCACCTGCTTCGTCTTGCAGGCGCTTGAATGCCCACCAGGCGGAATCGCTGTTGTCGCTATCGCTGCCTCCGCCCTGGGCGAGTGCGGCGGGGATCACTCCGTCGACGTACACGGGCAGGAACACGCCACTACACGGTGTTGCAAATGAAATCCAAACCGGCCACGGGTCGACGCGTTCGCTCGGCAACTCTGCGACCAGGCTTGCCGTAGTCCAATGCGTCGGCTCGCTGTGGGCGCACAGCGTGAAATAGCGCTCGTCTTCGGGTGTCGAGTCTGCTTGCCAGGCGAGGCCACCGTCGAGATGGTCGCGCAGAATGCGCTTCAGCGTATCGGCGTCGTGATGGCCGCGATCGGCCTCGAGCATTTCGCGCGAACGGCGCTTTCGCCCTTCTGAAATGCGCGCGGGCACATGCGGGTTGCGATACGCGGCTGCCAGGTCGATTCGCTCGGGCGCCGTCCACCAGCCCTGACGATTCGCAAACGTGTCGAGATGGCGCGATCCGATCTCCCAATCCGACCCGATCGATAGATGGTTCGACAAGCTCTCGAGCACGACACGCCGCGCCGCCCAGTGCCGGTTGGATGTCTCGAGCACCCACGCCTCGTTCGGGTCCGCGAGCATGAAACTGTTGTGATAGCCACCGGCCCCCAACCCGAAAGCCGCACCACCCTG
>JAJDAM010000498.1 GCA_029261905.1 Deltaproteobacteria bacterium | reverse complement strand
ATGCGGGCTACCAGAAGATCGCTGCACTGCCGATCGCTGAGCGTGTCGAGAAGATGCGCGACCCGGTCGTGCGCGCCGAGATCCTCGACAGCGCACCCGACCTGTCCGCGCTGCCGGGGCCGGTGGGCATGGTCGTCAACGGTTGGGGTCGCATGTTCCCGCTCGGTGATCCGGTGGAATACGAACCGGCCGCCGACCAGAGCTTGAAGGCTATCGCCAAGCGCGAAGGACGTGACCCGGTGGAGGTCGCCTACGACCTGCTGCTCGAGCGCAACGGCAAGGGCGTCATCTACTTGCCGCTGCTCGGCTACACCGATGGTGACCTCGAAGCGGTTCGGGAGATGATGTTGCATCCGCAGTCGGTCTTCAGTCTGTCCGATGGAGGCGCACACTGCGGCCTGATCTGCGATGCGAGTGTCCCCACCTATCTGATGACGCACTGGGCGCGCGATCGCAAACGAGGCGAAAAGATCCCGCTCGAACTCCTCGTGCAGCAGCAGACCCAACACACCGCAGCGTTCTATGGTCTCGAAGATCGCGGCGTGATCGCACCGGGTATGAAGGCCGACGTGAACGTGATCGACTTCGAGGGGCTCTACATCCACCCGCCCGAGATGGTCTACGACCTGCCGGCCGAAGGCCGACGTCTCATCCAGAAGGTGGACGGCTACGAGTACACGGTGAAATCAGGCGAGATCATCTTCGAAAAGGGCGTCCCTACCGATGCGCGCCCCGGCCACCTGATTCGGGGGCCGCAGGCTGCTCCGAACGCCTGAAGCGACTCGCTGAAAAGGCAGCGTGATGGGGCCGACGGCTCTATCGCGCTGCCTGTTTCAGTAGACGGCCTGACGACGATTGTCGATCCACCACAGCGTCGCGCCGAACAACAACAAGCTCGTGATCGCCAACCCGAGCTGGCCGAGCGCAGAGATCTCCGGTGTGTCGTCGGGATCGTTCGGGTCGGTACCCGAAAGCACTTCCAAGCCGTCGTTCACCAGGTCATCGTCGGAGTCCGCGTCGAACGGGTCCGTACCGGTATCCGTCGGAGATACGTAGGTACCCGTGTTGGTTTCGACGACGTCGGCGAGTCCGTCGTTGTCGTCGTCCGGGTCGCAGACGTCGCCCATCCCGTCGTTGTCGAAATCTGACGTAATGGCGCTGGCGAAATCCGGGCAGTTGTCGGTCTCGTTCGGAATCCCATCGCCATCGCGATCGGGATCGCAAGCATCACCGATCAGATCGGTATCCTGATCCTCCTGCCCCGCGTTCGCATCATCGGGGCAGTTGTCGATGCCGTTGTCCACACCATCGCCATCGCGATCGGTGTCACAGAGATCGCCGATCCCGTCCTCGTCGAGATCGAGTTGGTCCGGGTTGACGACCAGCGGACAATTGTCACAGGCGTCGCCTACGCCGTCGACGTCCGTCGTTTCTTCCTGGCCCAGGTTCGCGGTGAACGGGCAATTGTCGTCCTGGTTCTCAACGGTGTCGGCGTCGCTATCGACCCAGTCGCCGATCGGCACCAGAGCGGGGCCCGTTCGCTCGCAGGTATCGATGTCGCCGCCCAGATGTTCCGCGGCACCGCGATACCAGATCAGCACGTCGGTGTCTGCGACGTTCTCACCGTCCGCGTAGGCAGCCATGCGACTCCTGCAACCCCCAAACGGTCCCCAGGTCGCGTTGACCGGGATGTCGAGATCCTCGAGTTCAGCGCCAGGTTGGTACTTCAAGATCCATACGTCGGCTTCAGCGAATTCATCGACCGGCATCATCAGATCTTCGCTGTTGTCACCCGCACCCGGCTCGACCCGATAGCCGAGGCCGGTCTGAGAATCGGAGATCTCCCAGCCGGTGTCTCCATCGATCCATTCTCGCGTGGCCTCGGTCGCGATGGTCAGTGGAGTCATGCCGCTGTTGACCTCGACGATGCCGTCGTGATCAGCCCCGTTGATATCAAAGTCGAGTCGCCAGAAATTGTGATGGTGGTGGGTATGGGTGACGCAGCCCGCCGGGACGGTCGCGTAGCCGAAGAACGGCCAGATCGTCCCGTCGGGAAAAAACGTCCAGGACATCTTGTAGCGATACCAGCCGGCGGACATCTGCGTGGTGAGTATCAGCTCACCGGCGTTCTTCTCTGCCGCGACGCCGTTGAACGTCCCGACATCGCCACCGGTTCCCCCGGCGTCGCACACCGTGATCGGAGGCGAAGTCGGTTCGGAATAACCGGGAACGATCTGGTTGTCTGCGTCGAATGCCTTCTCTTCGTACGACCAATCCCGGAAACAACCGCAGCCACCGGGCAGATACTTGACGGCAAGAATCGGGGCATGGGCTCGTTTGAGTACGAGCTGCCCCCGGTAGTACACGTCTCGCAACTCGAGACCCGATCCGTTGCCGCCACTGCTGTGAATCGGGCGTAGCCAGCACATTTCCCACAGCGGATCGACGGTTGGCCAACTGATCAGATTCTCATCGCCGGTGCAATTCGGCTGACCGGCCATCGCGGTCCCCGTCAGTGCCCAGCACGCCAACACCACGCACGCCAGCCCAATCCGCCATCGACGACAGGGAGCCATGATCATTCCTTCTCCGCCCGTCCGCGACGGAAGCTCCGATGGGCGATTCGCGCGTTTCGCATGTCGACCGCTGAGTGACGAAGCATTCCCCAACGCGATTGCGACAACATGAAGACCTGAATGCAGCGCGTGCCACGACCGCAGGGCTCGCCATCTGCCTCGTCGAGGATGAAGCCACCATCCAAATGAGCGTCGACCATTCGCGCCAGGCCACCGAGGGCCGCATCGTTTCGCACCATCGCAAATGCTTCTGCGATCTCCTCGCGCGAGGGCTGGGGCTGTGAGCCGAGAGCCTGCTCGAACAGCAGATCACCGTCGGCGTCGTAGGTGCGCCGCAAGGCGACTGCTGAATCGTAGTCGTAGACGACCTCGATCGTCCTGGCCTGGTCGCGGCCGTGAACCTTCACCGTGTCTTGCCAGGAGCGCAACAACCGCTCACCGGTTGTGGCCGTCGGCGCGAGGGAACGGGGTTGCTGGGTCTGCGCGGTGTGCATCGGCGCGAACACCAGCGCAACGACGAGACCCGATTTCGCGAGCCAATCGCGCGGGATCCTCATGGCTCGATCTCTCCTAATTCAGCTGCGGCGACGCGCCCTTGTCGACACAGATTGCACAGCAACGTGAGGGCATTCTAACACAGCGTATACGATGAGACTTCTGATCGTCAATCGGGTGCTTTTGCTCAATGAAAGATGGATCGACGACCGCGCGATTGCTTCGACCCGACGTTCCCACTCTGAAGGCGCACGAGCTGAGCTAGCCTGCGCGCCTCATTCGAGGCGACTCACGATGCACTCCCGCTCTTTCGAATCGCGACCTTTCGCAGCGCTCCTGTTGAGCGTGGCCACAACGGCCGTCGTTTTCAGCACCGGCTGCAGCTCGACGACGAGTCCGACCAGCGCCTCGGTCGCAAACGTCGCGAGCCGAGAGCACGTGATTCCCCCACCGCGCCCGGCCGAGTCAGCGACTGGCGAGCTACCGCCGAGCATCGTTCGCGGGCTCGCCTATCTCGAAGCGCAACCCGCACTCGCGCCATCCGCGGTGCTCGTCTTGCACTACCTCAGGCGCTGGTACGGGCTCACGGTCTTTCCCGACCTGGACGATCGCTATCGAATCGCTCTGAACCAAGGCAACACACCGGGGCTCCCGGAGGATTGGAAGGCTTCCTACCTGCGCGTCATGCACCGAATCATCTCTCCGACCGTGAAGATCAACCTCGACGGACGCGCACGCTGGGAGGACTTCGCCGCGGCGATGTTCGCCAGGGGGGGAGTCAACGTGATCACGATTCCCGCTTTGTATTGTGACCAGATCCCCTACCCGATGGCCTACACCTCGATCCTCGAATCCGGTCGACGAGCGGGAGGCTACGAGCTCACGCACGTCGGGATGGCACTGCGTTGGATCGACGAAAACGGCTGCACCTCGCCAATGGACGCCGGCTTCGAACCGACCGTCGCAAATGACATTGCCGAACTCGTGGACCCCACCGACGGCGTGACGGACCTCGATATGGAATCGACGGCTTTCCTGATGTACATGGGCCGGCGAGATCTCGTTCGCGAAGACATGCTCGTCGCGATCGTCGACGCGCAGCGACCCAATGGCGGATGGTCGGACGATTCGAGTGACCCATCGCTCACCTCGGCCTGGCATCCGACATCGATGGCGTTGTGGGCGCTGCTCGGCCAGCATGAGCCCGAAGTGGAGATGTCGCCGATGATCGTACCCGCCGAGTTCGCGCCCTGACGAGCGGCTGACGAATCCGGGGCCGGGCCCACTGGAAGCTCCGAAAAACCTGCGACGGAAACAGTACCCTCCGAGCATGCCCGCGCGCGTTCCCTCGCCCGTTCCCTCGCCCCTGTCCGACGACGCCAGCCCAGTCGACTATACGCAGTTGTTGGCCGAGATCGGGATCCCGCAACACAGCCGCCAGGGTTCCTACGAAGTGCTGCTCGAGCTGATCGCCGATCTGGCTCCCGGCCGCGCACTCGACGCGCCGTGCGGCCCCGGACTGCTTTCCGAAGCGCTTCGCCGACTGGGCCATGACGTAACGGCGGGCGATCTGTTCCCAGGCGGATTCGAACCCGAGGGCATCCCGTTCTTCGCGATGAATCTCGACGCCGCCCTTCCGTTCGCCGACGGAGACTTCGACCTGGTGGTCTGCGGCGATGGCATCGAGCACCTCGAGAACCCGTTTGCGTTGTTTCGCGAATTCACTCGGATACTCGCCGACGGTGGGACCCTCGTCGTCGCGACCCCCAACTACCTCAACCTCGAACGGCGTCTGAAGTTCCTGTGGTCGGGTTCGATCACGAAACCGCTCACCCGCTCGAAGGCTTCCGCGGGTCATGACCCCCACGGACACGGCCACATCAACCCGCTGACTCTGATTCGAATGGCGTACATCGCAGAAACGAACGGGCTCGAGCTGGTCCGGTCTACGACCGCGTTGCGAAAGCCGCGGCAACTCGCGCTGGCTCCGCTCGCCGCGGTGATTCGCTGCTTCCGGCCCTTTCTCAGCGAATCGTATCGCCGCGACCTGTTCGTCGATCACACGCTGACGATGAGCGCACTACTCGGCGGGAAGGTGTTGATCGCGGTGTTTCGCAAACCACTTCGGTAGTCGTGCACCCGAGATCGGGAAAGCCTCGAGCGCTCTACCTCGATCCTGCTACCCCTCCACCTCTACCCCTCCACCTCTATCCCTCCACCTCTACCCCAGGATCTGTCCGGCCTGATTCAAGTACTTGGCAAACGGATCGCGCGCCGAATCCTCGGCCCACTCGTATTCCGTCATCACGGCCACCTTCTGGGCACGCTCTCGCCCATACAGTTTCGCGATCACCGCGAGTGACATATCCGTCCCGGCGGAGACACCGGACGACGTCACGAACGGCCCGTCTTCGACCCAGCGTGCCTCGGTCACCCAATCGACTGCGTCGCTCTGCGATGTGGCCAACTGAAAGTAGAGTTTGTTCGACGTCGCTCGCCGCCCGTCGAGTACGCCGGCGCGCGCCAGCAATGCCGAACCCGAACAGACCGACATCGTGACTTCCGCCGCAGCCGTGCGCTTGCGCAGGAACTCGAGCATCGGCTCATTGGCCAACTGCGGCAGCGTTCCGATCCCACCGGGCAGCAGCAGCATGTCGAGCGGCGGGCAGCTATCGAAGTCGAACTTCGCGACCGTTTCGATTCCCGGTGTCGAAGCGACCGGACCCGTCTTCTCGGCCACTGGGATGATCTCCACGTCAGGCTCGAGACATCCGAACATCTCGAGTGGCCCGTAGAGATCGAGCAACTCGAACTGTGGATAGAGGATGGCACCGAGGGTGCGCGGCTTCGATTCGCTCATGATGCTCTCCCCGGTGCGAAGGGCCCTTCGAAGGACGATCGGAACTACGGCGTAGGTGCCGCCGGACATTCGAGTGTCCCGGCCGTCGTGCCGGATGGGCCTGACGTGGTGCCGAAAAGGGACACGAAAAACGTGAAATCCGCGAAATTCACCGGACCGGTCACCGGCTCGGTGTGGTCCTGATCCAAGCTATAGGTGCCGAACCCTGCGGCGAAACTCGTGAAATCAGCGAATCCGACGATTCCGTCGTCATCGTAGCTCGCGTCACACGCGTTCCCGCAATCGTCGCCATCGGTGTCGTCCTGTGCAGGATTGAACGCATCGATGCAGTTGTCGAAGCAGTCCAGGATCGAATCACCATCGGAATCGGGGCACAGCGGGCGCGCTAGACGGAATCCCACACCGGGCTCCTGGGCCGTCGTGTGCAATCCCGCGTAGGTGAAACTCGAGGCGTTGAAGTCGACCGCTTTCGACCAGGAGCCGCCACGCGCTTCGCGCTGTCCCACCGACGAGATCGTCTCGGTCCACTCCAACGCGTTTCCGCTCATGTCGTAGATCCCGTACAGCCCAGCCTCTCCTGTGAACGCACCTACGTCGCTGGGTTCCCCCACCGCGAAATCACAATTGCCCGTTCCGGGTGTCGACGAGGGTGTTGCACAGACGGTCTGCGTATCGCTTCCTTCCGGGTAATCGTAATAGGTGTCGGTCGGCCCGTGGTAGTACGCCGCCTTGTACCACTCGTCC
>JAJDAM010000497.1 GCA_029261905.1 Deltaproteobacteria bacterium | reverse complement strand
ACCCGAGTTCCCTCGGCCGGCGAACGCCTCGTATACCGACCGAGCCTGCTGGGCGCAGCGACGGTCCACTATTCGAAATCACCCGTCGGTGTCGATGAATGGCGACGCCACACACTGGTGGCGCCGATTCCGGATGGTGCGACCTCACCCTGGACCGAGGCGGATCTACTCAGCGAGCCGCCCGAACTCGACGATGAGCCCGTGCTCGACGCCCACTTTGCGGACCTGCCGGCATCCACCGTCCGTGCCAAGACCCACGCGCGCTGGACCAAACAAGTCGCAACCCACCTCTACCGCGAGGCGCCGCTTGCGTTGATGCGCTCGAAGGACCCCAAGGGCACCTCTGCGGCCGGTGAATCGGAAGAGGCGTTCCGCGGCCGCCTGCGGGCGCTGGGTCGCGAGTCACGCGACCAGTCGGTCGAAAAACTGCGGCGGCGCTATGCGCCCAAGCTCGAGCGCCTTCGCGATCGGATCGCGCGGGCCGAACAGAAAGTCGACGTCCAACGGGAGCAGTACGAATCGAAACGAAACCAATCGGTGATCTCGATCGGCGCGACACTCGTCGGCGCGCTGTTCGGCCGAAAGCTCGGAAGTGTCGGCAACGTCGGTCGCGCAGCGAGTTCAGTCCGCGGCATGTCGCGAGCCGCCCGGGAAAAGGGCGACATCGCCCGGGCAGCAGAACGGGTCGAAGCCGTCGAGGAGCAACTACGGGATTTGGAAGCCCAATTCGAATCCGATCTCGAAGCCATCGAGATGGCTGGCGAACAGGATCTGGAATTGGAGGAAGTCGTAATCCGACTTCGAAAAGCCGATACCGAAATCGAGCCACTCCAGCTGCTCTGGGTTCCGTGGCGGGTATCGGCGGACGGTACGAGCGAGCCCGCACACTCGCTCTAGCAGGCAAACTTCGAACTCGGAGAAGCCGCCGGGCGACGAATCTAGCGGGAGATGTTGATCACCCTGCGTTGGGTGAACTCCTCGAGTCCCTCGCGACCGAGTTCGGTTCCCATGCCCGACTGCTTGGCCCCACTGAACGGGATCCCGGGATCGAGTTCCGCATGCTTGTTGACCCAGACCGTGCCCGCGTCGAATCGGATGGCCAGATCCCGCGCGACATCGAGATCAGACGACCACACACTGCCGCCGAGACCCTCCGGTGTCCGATTGATTCGCGCGAGCGCCTCCTCCGGATCCGAGAACTTGATGATCGGAAGCGCAGGACCGAACTGCTCCTCGTCCACGAGACGCGCGCCTTCCTTGATATCGCGCACGATCGTCGGCTCGATGAAGTACCCCGGTCGATCAGGTGCGACACCGCCAGCGATGATCGTCCCCTTCTCGGCGGCATCCGCGATGATCTCTTTCACCTTCTCGTACTGGCTCTTGTTCTGAAGCGGACCGAGATCGACTCCCGCTTCGGTTCCGTCGCCGATCTTCTTCGATTTTGCGATCGTCGCGAGTTCGTCACACAGTGAGTCATAGATGTCTTCGTGAACGTACGCGCGCTTCATCGCGATGCAGACCTGCCCGTTGTTCGGGAAGGCGGCCGCAAAGATCTTCGGAGCGATTTCCTTCGGGTCCACGTCGCCGAGCACGAGGCCCGCATCGTTGCCGCCCATCTCGAGCGTGATGCGTTTGAGCGTCTCAGCCGCACCCGCCATCACCTTGACTCCCGTCGCCGTGCTACCGGTAAACGAGACCTTGCGGATCTTCGGATGTGCGGAGATTTTCGAGCCGAGGTCGTTCGCATCGGCGATCACGTTCAGTACGCCGGGCGGCAACGCGTCCTTGACGAGCTCGGCCAGCCGCAGCGTGGCCAGGGGCGTCGTCGGTGCGGGTTTGACGACCAACGTGTTACCGGCCAACAGCGCCGGGGCCAGCTTGAAGCCGAGAAGGATCAACGGGAAATTCCACGGGACGATCGCCGCGACGACACCCAGCGGAGCGCGGTGAACCTCGACCCGACGGGCGTCGCTGTCCTCGATGATTTCGATCGGCAGGTCGAGCGCGGCGAGCTGCTTGGTGAATACCGCGAATCCGTAGGCTTCACCGATGCCCTCCGCGAGGGGCTTGCCCTGCTCGCTGGTCAGGATCGATCCGAGTTCCTGTGCATTGGCGGTGACGATGTCGGCCACCTTTTCGATGGCCAACCGACGCTCCTCGATCGGCGTCGCCGCCCAGCCGGCCAACGCCCCCGTTGCGGCCTCGACCGCTTCGTCGAGCTGCGCCTCGGACGCACGAGAGCAGGTACCCGCCAGTTCTTCCGTTGCCGGATTGATGACATCCAGAGACCCCGCTCCGGGGACCATCTTTCCGTTGATCAAGAGTTCGAAGGCGGGCATTGATGTACTCCAACTGTGTGGTGCGGCGTGGGGGCGGCGTGAAGGCGACGAAGGCGGAGCTTAGTGCATCACGCGTCAAGCCTGTGAGATGGCACCGCGGATGAGTCGCCCGGGACGTGCGCCCGTGTCCTGGTCTCGCCTGCGAGTCACCGTGCCATTGAGGATCGTGGCTTCGTATCCGGTGATTTTCTGCAGCAGTCGCGTGCCGCCCGCCGGCAGGTCATTGACCGAAACCGGCATTCCGATCGCCAGGGAATCCATGTCGATGACGTTCAGGTCGGCGCGCATTCCGACTTCTAGCGTTCCGCGATCGTTCAAACCATACATTCGCGCGTTGCGACGCGTCTGTTTTTCGACGATGAACTCGAGTGGCAGCCCCTCTCCCCGCGTACGTCCGCCGCCGCCCCAGTGCTTCAATTGGGTCGACACCATCGAGCCGTCGCTGATCAGGTTCACATGCGCGCCGGCATCAGCGAGGCCCGTGACGGTCTCTGGATGAGCGAGCATCTCGCGCACGGCGTCGAGATTTCCGGTGTGGTAGTTCGTGCCCATCGCCATCGCGAAGCCCTTTCCGTCGTTCTCGGTCAAGTAGTCGTAGAGAACTTCGGGGACCGGTCTGCCTTCGCGGGCCGCTCGGGCGCCGATCGCCAGATCGGGGGTCGGCTCGTAGTCGTAGCCTTCGGGCATCATGAACAGACCGGCTGCGCCCACCAGGAATGCGCCGGCCAAAGCCTGCATGGACCCGGCATCCTTCACCTCGACGTCCGAGTCGGCGAGCACCCGCCGCTTGACATCGGGGTCGCGCATTCGCGCCGCTCGCTGCGCGAGCGGGAGCGCCGCCAGCTCGTCGATGTAGACCCCACGATTCATGAAACCGTGGTAGCCGGACAACCCCGAGATCACCCCGATCATTCGCGATGCGACCTGCGGATGCAGTCGGGCTCCGCTGGCATTCTGTTCGCTCGAAAAGCGCAGGACCTCTCGCCAATCGTCCGGATGGTCCACCGTCTGAACGGTCGTGAACGTCACCGCGAGGCCACTCGCTCGCGAGATCGATGCGAGCAGCGCCATCTCCTGCTCCGCACTGAAACGCTCGCCACCGAAGAGCAGCATGTCTCCGATCGACGAAGACGAAATCGCTTCGATGACCCTTGCTCCACCGGCCGCAGCACCCTCGGCTATCGCGATCAGTTCCGCCGCGGAAGCGTAGGTCCCCGGAATGGCTTTCCCGTCGATCGAACGATGAAAGATCGTGCGTGAAGTAGAGAATCCCAACGCGCCGGCACCTGCTGCCGACTGCGCGAGGCGACGCATCTCCTCGACATCTTCGGGTGTTGCATCCTCATGCCGCATCGCGCGATCGCGCATCACGTGAAGGCGCAGCGCACTGTGCGGAAGCTGCGTGCCGAAATCGATCGCGTACTCGCGGCGGCCGATGTAGTCGAGGTACTCTTCGAAGCTCTCCCACTCGCCCCACGGCACACCCTCCGCCAATGCGGTACCGGGAATGTCCTCGACGCCTTCCATCACGTCGATCAGCGTTTGTTCCTCACCCTTTCGGCAGGGCGCAAAACCCACGCCACAGTTGCCCATGATGTGCGTCGTTACGCCGTTGCTGAATGAGGGGTCCAGCGTGTCATCCCACGCCACCTGTCCGTCGTAGTGGGTATGCACATCGACCCAACCCGGAGCGACGATCGCACCATCGGCGTCGATGACCTCTGCCTCGGGCGCATCGA
>JAJDAM010000496.1 GCA_029261905.1 Deltaproteobacteria bacterium | reverse complement strand
TTACTTCCGCGGAGGCCATCGGGGGCCGCCTCCGCTTCCGAAGTATTTCGAATCAGGGCTCGTAGCACCCTGTATCAGCTGGGCTCGAGGTTGGACGTTGCCTGAACAGAGCAGCCAAAGCGGCGACGAGTGGTTCGGGGTCGTGCTGTTGGCAGGCGCCGTTTCGATGCTCGCGATCGCGTTGGTGTTCGCGAATCAATTCGGGCAGACCCCCTACGCGCTGTTGGGACCTCTTTCCGGTTTCGTCGAGTGGTTGGCGAAAGCGGGGCAGGGGTTGGCTTCGCTGGATCGGGTCGTGCTCGAGTTCGCGCTGCCATTGGGTGGCGCGACGCTGTTGATACTTGGATTCTGGGTCTATCGCGGGCGGTCGGGTTCGTCGACACCAACGGGTGCCGCACTGGTGTTTGCGGGTATCGGCCAGTGCGTTCTGATCGGTCAGAGTGTGTGGGCGGGGGTGGCGATCTATGGCCTGGCGATCGTCGCCTATGCGATCCGTCCGAACCCGGCAAGCGCTGAAGCGATCGATGTGGAAGTCGGTCCGCTCTCTTCGGGCACGACGCTGATCTGTGTGTGGATGGGGCTCGCCGTGTTCTTGATGTTGGGGATCCATCGACTCGATGTCTACCCGAGCTTCTATTTCGATGAGGGTGCGTATCTCAACGCGGCCCGCATGCAGGTAGGCAGCCTCGAGCCCGGAGTGGTCGCGCGCTATGGATCGGGCACGGTCTACGGTTTCGAGCGATTTCAATTTCAGCGGATTCCGCTTTGGATCCAATCGGCTGGCCTGCTGGCGCTCGAGCCGGGGCTGTTGGCCCTGCGACTGGTATCGATCAGCGCGATGTTCGCAGCGATCGCAATCGCTGCAGCGGGCCTTCGACGCCGGGTCGGGAGTGCGCCGATCATCGGAATGGTGGCGATGGCAGCCGCGTCGCCATTGACACTGGGCTACAGCCGCCCGGCCTTCTACGTGTCGATCACGGTACTGCACGGGGTCTTGTGCCTGCTGGCACTGCTTCGGCTGGAACGGCGCTGGGACGAACGGTCTGCCGCGATGTTGGGACTGCTTCTCGGTGCCTCGCTGTATTGTTATCAGCTGAGTTGGTTCGTCCCCGTGCTGGCGCTCGTGGTGCTGGCATCGACACCCGAGTTGTGGCGCCGGCCGCAAATCGTGAGGATTTGCGCAATCGCAGCCGCGGCAGCGGGGATCGCTGCGCTGCCGGGACTGCTCGGGATGCCCGATGGGTTGCGCAGTGTCACCGACCAGACCTTCGACAAGGCCGCGTGGAATCCGACCGGAGGAGCGCCACTCGGAGTCGTAGTGGCTCCCGCCGGTATTGCGGACGCGGGGGCGGAGCAATTCGCGGCCACGCATCGATCGGCGGATTTGACCGCGTTGCAAAGCACGACCGGCAAGCGGCCGGTCGTGGTGTTATTCGGCGCCGAACCGGATGTGGACCGTGCCGTCACAGCCGCCGAGGCGGCTGGCTGGTACAGCCTCGGGGGCGAGGTGACGCGCTCGGCGACCGCCCGGGTGTCGAGCATGGCGAAGCGACTGTTCTACTTGCCGGGTTGGGAGTCTGGAGGCCGCTGGATCGATGGGGCGTTGCTGAACCCGTGGGTGGCTCCGCTGCTGATCCTCGGTCTGGTGGAGGTGGTGCGTCGGCGGGGCTTCTTCCCATTTCGCCTGTTGGGCGTTTGGGTGGTCGTGGGCGCGCTGCTTCCGGCTTCGATCGGTGGCGGCTTTCCCAGGCGGACCGTCTTGATTCTGCCGGTGGTGTTCGCGGTCGCGTCGCTTCCGTTGGCGGATTGGATTCGAACTGCGTCGACGACGCGTGCGCGCGCGCTGGCGGCAGTCCTTTCGGTGTCGTGGCTGGTGGCTGGGGCAGCCTTCGGGACCTACCACTACATGGATCGCTGGGACCAGCGCATCTCACTGGGGCCGAGCTATCCCGTCCTCGCGTTCGACAAGGCCCTCCACGCGGTGCCCGATGACCAGCGTGTCTTTGCCCCGAATATCTTGGGACGCGATTGGAAGTACCTGCATCCGAGTGATTCGGAGCGGGCGAAGCAAGTCACCCTGGTGCGGGACACCGAGGATTTCGTCAGTGTGCGTTCCCGCTCGTGCGGCGCGAGGCCGCCGTTTGCGTGGGTCGTGCCCGATGAACCCGAGATGCGCGATCGCTTCGCAAGATTGACGGAGGATTTCGCGCTCGTCGAGCAGCGTGTGGGGCCGTATCTGCTGATTCGAGTGGAATCGCAGCGACCCGATCGCTGCCGCTAGGGCGCGATCCGGGGCTGCGTCACCAAACGCGTGCCGTCATTCGCCGCTGGGCGGCGGTGGCGGCTGCGGGGCGAACAGGTGGGTCAGAGCGTGAACCTGTTCGGCTGCGGTCCAGCCTGCCATGCCTGCCGTCCACACCAGTGAGCTGCGCGTGAGTTGACCCGAGCTGACGCCCTGCGCCAATTGCTCGACACTGAATGGGCCAAGCGTCTGTCCGCCTTGTGTGACGTGCCAGCTTGCAGACGGAGGCGGCGGAGGGGCTTGCGGTGGCCGTGGCGTACCGATCGGCCTGCTTTCGGGTGTCATCGAGCCGGCGACCGCCATGCCCATGCCCAGTCCAATACCCGCGCCCGCCAAGCCGCCGGCCGGGTTCGCTGCGGCCACCGGCATTGCCGTGCCGAGTTGAAATGCCTGGTACTGGCTCATGTCGCCGATCGCGGCCATGCTCGACCGCACGTCGAGCGCCTGCTCGACCTCGGTCGGAACCGAGACGTTGACAATGAACAGCTGCGGGATCTCGAGCCCGTACTCGTCGTCGACCCTCTCGACCACGAGTCTTCGGACTTTCTCGCTGAGGTCGGCATAGTGGGCCGCGAGATCCAATACCGGAATCTCCGATTTCGCGACGACATCAGCGAACGACGAGTTCACGATCGATCGCAGCAGCTCGCTGATCTCGTCGGACTCGAACGAGCTGTCGGTTCCGACCAGCTCGGAAAGCAGAACAGTCGGATCCAGTGCCTTCAGCGTGTAGGTCCCGAATGCCCGCACGCGAATCGGTCCGAAATCGGGATCGCGCATCATCACCGGGTTCGGGGTGCCCCATTTCAAGTCGGTGACGGGACGGGTGTTGACGAAGTAGACCTCGGCCTGGAACGGACTGTCGAAGCCGTGCTTCCAACCCGCCAACGTACTCAGCACCGGGAGATTGCGGGTTTCGAGCTGGTGTTGTCCGGGGCCGAACACGTCGGCGACCCGCCCCTGGCGGACGAAGACCGCCTGCTGGCCGGGTCGGACGATGAGTTGCGCGCCATTTTTGATCTGGTTGCGGTGGCGCGGAAATCGCCAAACGAGCGTGTGCCGGTCGTCGTCGATCCATTCGATGATGTCGACGAGTTCTGACCGAAGCTTGTCCATCAATCCCATGTTGTTTCTCCTCGTTGGGTGCTTTCGTTGCAATGAGTCGCCAACAACACCGAAATGGTGTTGGCCGCTAGCGAAGAACGTCCGTCAATAGGCTCAGCAGCGAATCGACGATCCCACCCTGGGCGCGCGCTTCGAATCGCTGCGGTGTGTGCGTGGCTCGAATTCGCGCGAAGGCCTGCGCGGCCTGCTGCTCGCCGATCTGCTTCTCGTCGGGCACCCGCTGCACTTCGCGACCTTTGCCGCCGCTGAGTATGAATCCCGCGATCCGCTCCAGTTCGTCGGCGTCCAACCAGGTGCCGTGCTGCGAACAGCTGTCGATGATGATGCCGGAGCGTTTGCGGTAGTTGCGGCGTTGCATGTGGCCGTCACACTCCGGGCAATTTCGATAGCGGACCTGTTGAACCGCCGGGTTCGAACCCGTGACGCGCGGCTTGTTGGCCATGCGTTGGGCCTCGGTCGCCGACTCGCGCGCTTCGATCGCGCGGCTCACGAGTGTGTCGAACCCGGATCCCGCAACCCATAGACCGTGGCAGCTCAGGCACTCGTTCACTGCGACGCCGGCGATTTCGCGCGGTGGCATCAACGCCGAACAGCTGGGGCAGGGCAGTTCGTGTCCATCGCTTCGAACCGGTTGGGGGCAGAACGCCAGCCCGCATGCGGTGCAAAAGCGCGAGTCGTCCCCGGATCGCGCGAAGCACTCGGGGCAGATCAGGCTCAATTCATCGGCGTCACGAACAATCAGAGAGCCGCAATACTCACAGGCCGTTGCCTCGGCGGAGACGCCCGCCGCGCACGATCCACATCGGATGATCGCGGCATCGACCGCCGCGTGCGGACTGCTGTGGATCACCTCGCCGCAGCGACACGAAATCGTCTTCGCATCGATCTGGGAGACGTCGTATTGAGTGCGACAGCTCGAACAGGCGACGAGTTGCACGGAACCTCCGGGCGGGACGCTTCGACGCCCGCGCAGTACCGAACATCGGACATTGCCGATCGCAACTTGATCGGACGAATGACGATCTCACCGGCCCGATCGTCGTATTCGTGCGCCGGGTTGCGGGGCGTCGCTGCACCCGCGTGAGGGGCTTCTAGTTCGCCAGAGCGGATATGGAGCCGGCTTCCGTAACGGCTCGGAAGGCCGAACGGATACGGCCTCGGGCGGCGTCGAGCTTCTCGAGCAGATCGACACCGCTGCTGCCTGGCTCCACCAGTTCGGCCAGTATTTCGAGACGGGTCGCATCGGTCTGGATCTCATCGATCGCGCGCCCCGCCGCCCAGCGCGCGCGAGATTCCACCAGGCGCAGCAGCCGGTAGTCATGGAGAAGGTCGCCGAGACGGGCGCCCTGCAAGACGGTCTTCAGCATTGCCGGCACGCTCGGGATGGGTGGGAACCACAGAGTGGGCACTTCGAGCAGGCTACCGCTGGCCAGGAAATCGACGTCCATCAGGCCGCCCATTCCGGTCTTCAGCGAAAAAGCATCGGTCGATGTCACGGCGCGCTCGTTTTCGACCCGCTCGCGGAGTTCGGCGATGTAAGGCCACGGATTCGTTGCTGCGGTGAGGACCGGCTCGCGCACACGATCCAGAACCGCTCGCGCGCCGTCGATCTCGCCAGCGATCGCGCGTGCCCGGAGCACTGCCAGGTGCTCCCAGGTTTCTGCCTGCTCGCGCTGGTATCGCTCGTAGCTCGGATAGGCGGTGACGAGCACACCTTGTCGGCCGGACGGACGCAATCGGGTGTCGACCGCGTAGGCGATCCCCGCGCCGGTCATCGTGCCGAGGAACGAAATCAGGCGCTGCCCGATTCGCGACGTTCCCGCACCGCCGCCTCCGTAGAGAAAAATCAAATCGAGGTCCGAGTGATAGGTGAACTCTCGACCGGCGATCTTTCCCATGCCGATGACTGCGAGCTCGGATTCGGTTTCGATCCCGAGCGCGGCCAGGTGGAGCGCGCGCCGGGTGATCGTCTCGGCCAGCACGGACAGGAAATACGAAACCTCTTCGAATCGAACCAGGCCTCCCAGGTCCAGGCAGGCGCACAAGCAGGTTTCCTCGTGGCGCAACACGCGGAGCGCATCGAGATCGGCTTCGAGGTCTCCGGTCGAGCAATCGCTTGGCAGTTCGTCGAGTTCGCGGGCTCGTCCAGCGAGCGTGGCGCCGTTGGCATCGGCGATGCGTTCGAGCAGTTCGGGGCGC
>JAJDAM010000495.1 GCA_029261905.1 Deltaproteobacteria bacterium | reverse complement strand
CGCGCAGCCGAGAAGCGCGTGATCGCCAAGGTCCTGACCGAGACCCGCTGGAACCGCAAGGAAGCCGCGGAACGCTTACAAATCAGCTACAAGGCGCTGCTCTACAAGATGAAGGAGAGCGGCCTGGCCGAGGCCCGCTAGGCCGCCGCCTGCCCGAGGAAACCATGCATCGAATCATCACGCTTGCCATCGCCGTGCCCCTTTTCGGAGCGCTGCTCGCCTGTGCCACCACCGACCGGCCGACCCCGCCGCCTGCAGAGGCGCCTGTCGTCCGGAGCGAGTACGTGATCGGCCTCGGAGACCAGCTGCTGATCACCGTATGGCGAAACGAAGAACTCAGCGGGATCAATCTGGTACGCACGGATGGAAAGATCTCCGTCCCGCTGGTGGATGACATCCAGGCCGAGGGTCTAACGCCGGAGCAATTGAAGGCAGCGATCTCGGAGAAGCTCGAAGACTACATCTCCGCGCCTGATGTCACGGTCTCCGTAGCGCAGGCGAACAGCAAGCAGGTCTACATCCTGGGCGAAGTCAACCAGTCCGGACCGGTGCCGGTTCTCCAGGACTTGCGCGTAACGGATGCCATCTCGTTGGCACGTGGATTCGGGCAGTTTGCCGATCGAAGCGATATTCGAATCGTTCGCCGCGAAGGCCACGAAGAACTCGAGTACCTGTTCGACTACAACGCCTACGTGCGAGGTCGCGCGCCAGGCACGAACATTCTCCTGCAGCCAGGGGATACCGTGATCGTTCCGGACTGAGCTGAACAAGAGCGGATTCTTGCGCAACTTCCTCACCATGATCGTCGCGACGGTGCTCGCGGTCGGGCCGGGTACGGCCCGGGCCGGCGAGGCCACGTTTGGGATCGACACCGAGATCCTACGCGACGACAACGTCTTTCGTGCCCCCAAGGGTTCACCGCTCGGTGAAGACGGGGACTGGTCGGTGCGTGTCACGCCGCGGATCAAGGTCGAAGAGCCCCAGGGCAATGTGACGTGGAGTTTCGAGTATCTCCCGGCGTACGAGTACTTCATGGAGAACAATGCCTTGCGCGGCTGGGACCATGATGTGCGAGGCGATCTGGCCTGGCAGGTGACGAAGAAGACGAGCATCTCCCTCTCGGATCGCTTTCGACGTTATGGCCTGGAGTCGAGATTCAATGATTCGACCGATGTCGCTGCTGGGGACGATCCGGCCGCTGCGACCCGTCAGGGCCTTGAGCGCATCCGCCAAAACCAAATCGATCTGGCGATCTCCCATACTCTCTCCCGTCGCAATCAACTGACGCTTGACGCCGGCTACCAGACCATCGAACAATCCCAGGGTACGGCAAGCGATCAAGTCTCCTACTCCGCCTCGCTGAGTCACTTTTTCAGTTGGCGTACTGCGACGAGTTTCGGCCCGAGCCTTGCGTGGAGTCGCCAGGTCCAGATACCGAAGTTCTCAAGGAGGACAGAGACCGATTTCCTGAATCTCTCCCTTCGGGTTCTCCATCGATTCGACCGAACCCTCTTGCTCGATGTGTCGGTTGGGCCGGCGCTGGTGTTTTCGGAGGAGCAGGAAACCCGGTTGGACCCAACGATTGGAGCGAGATATCCCGGCCCTGCGTTGCTCGATGTTGGGACGTGCCCGACGCTCAAGGACGGGACACCCTTCTTCTCGGAAGAATGTGAGGAGCTGGACCTCTTTCGCAACGAGACGATTCTCACTGAGAACAACATCGGCCTCCCTACCAACGAGCAGGAACTGACGACGGATTTCACCGTTGGGCCGCTTCTGGTCAATGTTAATGAGGCAGCTCTGATACAACAAGCCCGGAGCCAGGGGGCGCTCCTGGAATCCAATGACATCCTCGAGAGCGGCGGTTCCGAGTCGACCTATTTCGCGAACATCTCCCTGCGCAAGACATGGGAGAATTGGGATCTCCTGGTCGGCTTTCGGCGGAGCGACGACAGCTCCGCATCCAATTTCGGCGTCACCTCGATTTCCGACCGTCTCTTTGGGAGACTCGACTGGCGCGCCTCGCGAAAACTCCGCCTGGTACTCAATGCGAGCTGGATCCGGCGGGAACAGGAACAAGAGGTCGCTGGTTTCGTCACGGGGCTGACCAACGGTTCCGTGACTCTCGACACAAGGACGTGCGTGTTCGGCGCCATTCCCTCGACGTGCGGCTTCGCCGGGCGGTTGATTCGCTTCGATAACGCCGCCGAAGCTTCGTCGTTGAGGGCGCGTCTCCTCAAGAGGGATTTCGAATCCACCCAGCTTCGAGTCCGTCTCGGCGCTCGCTATCGACTGCGGCGCCATATCGTGCTGATCGGGTCATTGACCTGGATTTCCGACGAAACGAAGGGCGATCTGACGAACAACGGAGACATCGAGCGTTTCATTGCTCGTGCCGGTGTCGAATACGAATTCGAGCCTTACAGGTTCTAGGCCCGCGTGAGCGGCAAGCCGTGGAAGCCCGGCTTGGAAAGCGAGGAAAGCATGGACAACGAACAGGGACTCCAGCTCGACGATCTCGTCGGTGTCCTCAGGCGCAGGAGCCGGTTGGTGGCAGGTGTTGCCGGCGCCATCACGTTGCTGGCTCTTCTCGTTGCCGCATTGCTCCCCAACACCTACGAATCCAAGGCCGTCCTCCTGATCGAACCCCAGTCGATTTCTGCGAATCTGGTCGAATCGAATCTCCACGAAACCGATCTGAACAGCCGCCTGCATCTCATCCAGATGCAGATTCTGAGCCGGTCCCGCCTCTCGCAGGTCATCAGTGATCTGGACGTCTACCCGGAGGAGTCGAAGACGCTGCCTCGCGAGGAGGTCATCGAGTTGATGCGCGAAGAGGTCACCGTGGTTCCATTGCTCTCGGAGCTCGAAGCCGAGGCCGGAATTCGCAACCGCGACGTGCAGATCACGACGTTCCTTCTCAGTTTTCGGCATCGGCAGCGTCAGATGGCAAGCGACGTGGCGAATAGGCTCGCCCGCTCGTTCGTGGAAGAGCACATCAAGGATCGCACCCGTGAGTCCAGTGTGACCTCGGAGTTCATCGAAGCCGAGCTGACGCGGCTCTCGGATCGCATTCGGCAAGTCGATTCTCAGATCGCGCAGGTCAAGGGTGCCAATGCTGGGAGCCTCCCGGAGGACATTCAATCGAATCAGCGTCTCCATGAACGCTTTGTCGATCAGCTCCGGCAGGCCCAACGGGACCTCACACTCGCCGAGAGCGACGAGGCGTTCTATCGACAACAGGTCGCCGCCGGTGGAACCGACAACTACATGTTCAGCGGCAACAGGATGACGCCAGAGCGACGACTCGAAACGTTGAAGCTCCAGATCGGTGAATACGAGTCTCGCGGGTATACCGAGAAACATCCGGACATGGTGCATACCCGCGCAGAGATCGCGGAACTCGAGATCACGGCGGCCGAGACGGCGGAAGGCCAGAGCGAGGATCTCTCGATGGGCCAGCAGAACGCGAAAGCAGAGCAGCAGCGGGCCGCGCTTCGAGCTGCGGCTGCACGTTCCGATCTCGCAAGGTTGTCGGACCAACTCGTGGCGATCGAGGATCGTCTCGGCAAGACACCCCAGGTTCAGGCGGATCTCTCGGGCCTCGAGCGAGATTATGAGCACTTGTTCGGGAGTTATCAGGACTACTCCGACAAGCAACTAGCGGCAAGCGTCGCCGCGGACATGGAACGGCGACAACAAGGAGAGAGGTTCCGACTCCTGGAGGAGGCTGTGCCCGCAGATGAGCTGGCCTCGCCCAACCGACCGGTGATCATCCTGGTGGGGCTCATCTTCGGAATGGGTCTCGGGCTTGCGGCTGCGTTGTTGGCGGAAGCCAACGATCGATCCTTTCATGACCCCCGTACACTCCAGGAGCGCCTCGGGATCCCGGTTCTTGCGTCGGTTCCGGAAGTCATCCTGGCTTCCGACCGCGCGTTGGCGCGACGAAAACGATTCAGGACGGCGATCCTGGCATCGATGGTTACCGGAACCGTTCTCGTCGTCTCCCTGGCTGGCAACTGGTATGTCAACGGGTTGCCGGGTGTTCTTCAAGATCTGAGGGGTGGAGGCGAAGAGACCGCCGCCCCCAGCGAGTAGAGAATCGATGTACCACGAGCACTACGGACTTCTCCGCAGCCCGTTCGAGATGACGCCCGATCCGGCGTTTCTCTACCTGGGTGAAGCGCACCGCGAGGG
>JAJDAM010000494.1 GCA_029261905.1 Deltaproteobacteria bacterium | reverse complement strand
ATGCTAGCAGTCCGTCGACTGGGACCTGGCGGGTCGGCAGGGGGCGTCCGAGGGGGTGTACCGGGTTTCGGGAGTCGACCGCCTGGGTTGCTATTGTCTCTGAGATGACCGATGCGTTTTTTGCGAACGATCCCGACGATCCCAAGAAGCCAGGGAACCCCAGCACTCCCGACCGCGGGGATCCCGTTCACGAAAGAGGAGTCGCGACGCAGACGCGCCGCAAGGTCGCCCGTCCGGATCGGTACAAGGTTCTGCTGTACAACGACGATTTCACGCCGATGGAGTTCGTCGTGGAAATCCTGGAGAAGACGTTTGGCAAAGGCCCGTCGGCCGCCACCCAGATCATGCTCCAGATCCACAAGACCGGTATGGGTGTCGCTGGCGTGTTCGTGCTGGAAGTGGCGGAAACCAAGGTCGCTACCGTCCATACCGAAGCCGGTCGACGAGGCTACCCGCTGCGAGCGGGTGTAGAAAAGGAATGAGTCCCTTTCGGAATCGAATGGGATCGAACGGAATGACTTGCGAAAAGAACAGGCGAAAAAGAACAGGCGAAAAAGAATTGGGCGAAAAAAAATGGGCGAGAAGGAAAGGGCCAAAAGAATGGATGATGCCGAATGAGTGAGATTGGCCGCGAACTTCAGTTGCTGCTCCAGGCCGCGTACCGCGAATCCCTGACCCGTCGTCACGCCTATCTGACGGTCGAACACCTGTTGTACGCACTGCTGCACGACGAGCGAGGCTGCGAGATCTTGCGGCACTCCGGCGCGAAGCTCGATCCGCTGAAGGCGGCGCTCGACAAGTTCTTCAGCGAAGACCTCGAGACCGTGCCCGGAGACGAACCGTACGAGGCGCAGCAGACGCTGGCGTTTCACCGCGTGTTGCAGCACGCCGTGACGCACTGCGAAAGCGCGGAGAAGGACGAAGTCGACTCGGGAGATCTGCTCGCAGCGCTCTTCCAGGAGCCCGACTCGTTCGCGGTCAACCTGCTTCGCTCGCAGGGCGTTTCGCGATTGGATCTACTCCAATACATCTCTCACGGCGTTTCGAAATTCTCCGGGTCCGACGACGAGGAGCCGGCGGGTTTTTCTGGAATCGAGTCTGGAATCGGGGAAGCCGGCGAAGTTCCGGCGGACCCGATCGCTGCGTTCTCGACCAACCTGTCGGAACTCGCCGCGCAAGGCAAGCTGGATCCGCTGATCGGTCGCGCCAACGAACTCGAGCGAACCGTGCAGATTCTGGCGCGGCGGCGGAAGAACAACCCGATCTTCGTCGGCGAAAGCGGCGTCGGGAAGACGGCGCTGGCAGAGGGCCTGGCTCGGCGAATCTACGAGGGGCGCGTCCCCGAAGACCTGTTGACGGCGGAAGTCTTCGCGCTCGACCTCGGATCGATGTTGGCCGGCACCCGCTATCGCGGCGATTTCGAAGCGCGTTTCAAAGCCTTCATCGCAGCACTCGGTGAGCGCGAATGCCCGATCCTGTTCATCGACGAGATCCACATGATTCTCGGAGCCGGGTCCGCGCAAGGGGCAACCGTCGACGCGTCGAGCCTGCTGAAGCCGTTGCTCGCGCAGGGGGAACTCCGATGCATGGGCGCAACGACCTATGCCGAGTACCGACACTTCCAGCGTGACCGCGCGCTGTCGCGTCGATTTCAGAAGGTCGACATCGTCGAGCCAAGCGAGGAAGAGGCCGTTCGAATCCTCCAAGGGCTCGCGCCGCGCTACGAGGAACACCACGGTGTTCACTACACCACGCCGTCGTTGAAGGCAGCGGTCAATCTCGCGAGTCGGCACTTGAACGACCTGTTCTTGCCCGACAAGGCGATCGATGTGATGGACGAGACGGGGGCAGCCGTTCGCTTGCGCCCGGCCGGCAAGAAACGCAAGACCGTCGGCGTACGCGATGTCGAACAGGTCATCGCACGAATGGCGAATATTCCGACCGTGCGCGCGACCGGTTCCGACAAAGACAAACTCGAGAGCCTCGAGGCACAACTCAAGAGCACGGTGTTCGGCCAGGATGCTGCGGTGATGACGGTGGTCCGGGCGATCAAGCGCGGTCGTGCCGGGCTGTCGGGTGTCGATCGCCCGATCGGAAGTTTCCTGTTCACCGGGCCGACCGGTGTGGGCAAGACGGAACTCTCCAAGCAGCTCGCCAAAGGACTCGGGGTTCCCTTCTTGCGCTTCGACATGAGCGAGTACATGGAGAAGCACGCCGTATCCCGTCTGATTGGCGCGCCACCCGGTTACGTCGGCTACGACCAGGGCGGCATGCTGATCGAGAAGATTCGCAAGAACCCCTACACGGTTCTGTTGCTCGACGAAATCGAGAAGGCCCACCAGGATCTGTTCGACATCCTGCTGCAGGTGATGGATCACGCCACGCTGACGGACAGCCAGGGACGCGAGGCAGATTTCCGCCACGTGACGTTGATCATGACTTCCAACGCGGGCGCCCGAGAGATGGCGACGATGGGGATCGGCTTCGGGGCGGGGCGCGCGGGCGACGGCAGCAAGGAGATCGAGCGGCTGTTCAGCCCCGAGTTCCGCAACCGGTTGGACGAGATCGTGACGTTCGATGCGCTGCGGCCGGAAGTCATGTGCCACATCGTCGACAAGTTCGTCGCCGAAGTGGTCGAGCAGCTACAGGAACGCAAGGTCAGCATCGAACTCGACGACGCCGCGCGCAATTGGCTGGCGCAGAAGGGCTACGACCCGGATTTCGGTGCGCGTCCGCTCGGGCGCCTGATCCAGGTCGAACTGAAGGACAAGATCGTCGACGACGTCTTGTTCGGCGATCTGGCCAAGGGTGGCCGCGTTCGAGTCGGCTGCGACGACGATGCACTGACTTTCGAGATCGTGCGAGATTGATTCCACGCCGTGAGGGGTGAGACCATGCCCGCCACGCGGTTCAGTGGCTGCTATCTCGCGCTTGCGATGGCGATTCCGTTCGCGACTCGCGTGTGGTTGTGCATCGAACGCTCGGCTGATCTGGCGGACCTGACGACCGGACAGTGGCTCGAGCTGTTCATCGTGGGCGCGCGCCTGGACGCGGTGACGATTGGTTGGTCGTCGCTCCCGATGCTCGCGGCCTTGCTGCTGCTGCCCGAGGGTTGGCGGCCAGGAGTCCGGCGGTTCGCAATCGCGTACGCGTTCGTGCTGTTCTCGCTGTTGCTGCTCGCCGAGATCTCGGGCATCTACTTCTTCCGGTACTACGATTTTCGCCCCAACTATCTGGTTCTCGAACACGGGGCCGACCCGATGGTGCTGCGGGCAGCGGCCGCGAGCGTGCCGATCTTCTGGATCGGGTGCGCGGCCGCCTCGATCGCTGCGCTGATGTCGTGGTGGCTGGCTCGCATCGGATCGCTCGGCGGCGCCTCGGCGGGGGATCCTGCAGGGCGTTCAGCGACGAATTGGTGGGACCGAGCTGCGATGCTCGTCGTAGTTGCGCTGGTGGTCGGCATCGCGCGCGGAACATTGGATCTGCGACCGATCAATCCGAGCCTCGCCGCGATCACGCACAACCGCGTCGCCAATGAAATCGCCGGCTCGTCGGTACTCAACGTGCTCGATGAAGGGGTGCGGCGCGGTCAGGGCGACTATGTGGCGGTCGAGTCCGTGGTGGCGACCGGGGACCCCGCCGAGGCCGTCGCACGAGTTCGCGAACGGCTCGCCGCGACCGGCACGTTCACCGACGATTCTCCCAATCCTCTGGTGCGTCACGTCGCAGGGGCTCGAGCGGAGAGGCCGCTGAACGTGGTGATCGTGATGCTCGAGAGCTTCACGGGCCAACTCGTGGGTGCGCTCGGAGGTTCGCCGGCGATCTCTCCCGAATTCGACGCGCTCTCGACGCAGGGTGTCCTGTTCGCCAACTGCCGCGCGACCGGGGAGCGGACCGTGCAGGGCCTCGAAGCGGTGCTGTCTTCATTCCCGCCACTTCCGGGGGTCAGCGTGATTCGACGCCCGCAGGCACGCCACGGCTTTGCGACACTCGCGAATGTACTGGCACCACGCGGCTACGAGTCCCGATTCTTCTACGGAGGGCAGGGGATCTTCGATTCGATGCGGAGTTTTTTCCTCGGCAATGGATTCAGAAAATTCGTCGACGAAGACGACATCGATGCGCCCGAGTTCCGCGGCCTGTGGGGGGTCTCGGACGAAGACCTGTATCGGCGAGCTGATCGCGACTTCCGCGAGCTCGACGCGCGTGGGAAGCCGTTCTTGGCGGTGATCTTGACGGTCTCGCTGCACTCACCCTGGGAGTACCCAGCCGGCCGGATTCAGCCGCTGCCCGAAGACACGCCGATCCCCGCCGGTTTCAGCCTGCCCGAGCTGAACAATTTCCTGTATGCCGACTACGCGCTCGGTCAGTTCATTCGGATGGCGCGCGACGCGCCGTACTTCGACGACACGCTGTTCGTACTCGTTGGCGATCACGGCGTGCACCTGCGCGGCCGGTCGCTGATTCCGATCGACGAGTACCGCGTGCCGGCACTGTTTCTGGCACCGGGCCAGCTGGAGCCGTTCCGGGTGGAGCGCCTGACGAGTCAGCTCGACATCGCGCCCACGATCATGGGAATGCTGGGGGGCGAATACCGAAGTCCCTTCTTCGGAACCGACGTACTCGCCGATCCCGATGCGGAGGGATCGGCGTTGGTCGTGTATCGCAAGCGCCGCTACGGAACGCAGCGCGGCGATCGGCTCGTCGTATTCGGCACCGAGCCAGAGCCGTTCGCTTATGCGCGCGACGGCATCACCGGCGATTGGCAGATGGCCGAAGTCGCCCCGGCGGATCGCGAACAGCAGAACGACGCGATCGCGGTGCTGCAGACCGCCGAGACCCTGATGTTGGACGGACGATACGTCGCCACGCCGGAGGACCCGGCCGTTCAGCCAGCCAGCTTGTCGCGCCAGCGTCCGCGGCGGTAGGAGAGCGCCAACCAGGTGGTGCGCATCGCGTGGTCGAAGATCAACGCGTACCAGACCCAGACCACATCGAATTTCAGAACGACGGCGAACAGGAACGCCAGCGGAACGCGCAGCGCCCAATTGCCCAGCAACGCGGCGACGAAGGGCGTTACGGTGTCACCCGCCCCGCGATGCGCGCCCCCCAACGTGAAATGCGCCTGCAAGAACGGTTGAGCCAGTGCGAGGCACAACAAGAACGGACCCAAAGCCGCGACGACCGCCATGTCGTCGGTGAACAACCGCGCGAGAGGGTCGCGGATCCAGACGCACACGATTCCGAACGCGATCGCCACGCCAACCGCAAGGCGGGTCGCGCGCCAGCCGGCGGCCGTGGCTTCGTCGATTTTGCCGGCGCCCAGCGATTGTCCGACCAGCGTTGCAGCGGCGGCTCCAAAACCGGTACCGGGAATCCACGAAAACGACAGGATGCGAATTCCGACCGTGTAGGCCGCGATCGGTAT
>JAJDAM010000493.1 GCA_029261905.1 Deltaproteobacteria bacterium | reverse complement strand
TAGTCGAGCGCATTGACTCCGATGAAGATGTCTTCGCACTTCAGAACTTCTGCCCAGGCCAGCGCGAAGGACAGAAAGATCGTGTTTCGGGCAGGCACATAAGTGATCGGGATACCCGATGCCATTTCGTCGATGGAGCGTCCCTTCGGCACTGCGATATCGCTGGTGAGCGCAGAACCACCGAAGAGCCGCAGGTCGAAATCCACCACGACGTGCTCCACTACACCAAACCGTTCTGCGACGCGCCGCGCGGATTCGATTTCGATCTCGTGCGGCTGTCCGTAGCGGAAGGTCATCGCGTAGACGTCGAGCCCTTGACTCTTCGCGATCGCCAGCGTCGTGGTCGAATCCAGCCCGCCGCTCAGCAGGACGACGGCGCTCTTGCGTTTTCCGGATTCGCCCAGCGTGTCGTTCGCGCTCACGGGGGGCCCCCGCCGTCACAATTCTTCGTGGCCATCATGTGTCTCGCGACGGTACACGAATTGGCGGGAGACGGGCTAGGTGCCGAGTCAGCGTACCTTGCCGCGCTCCCATCGGTCGACGACGAGGGATTCGATGATCTTGCGGGCTCGGTGACCCCAGATCGGGTGGGTGCGCTTCGCGAGTTCATCGGCGAGGTGGTGGGCGGCGTCGACGGCACTGCAATCGGACGCGCGTGCCAGTTCGAGCACGCGTCGGGTGGTCTTGAAGATGCCACCGGACCAGGCTCGGTCGAAGTGTCGATCGATCATGGGATCGCCATTGACGTAGCCGTACTGCTCATTGCAGCAGTAGACGATGCCCATCCGGTTGCAGACGAAATCCGGAACGAAGGTGATGCCGCGCTTCTCGAGCGCGGCGCCGTCGCGGCCAGCGTCGAGAAGTTGGTTATTGGCCGGACCGCACACCAGTTTCGCCTGGATCTGGGGGATCGTCTTCGGATTCAGCACGCCACCGAGTGCGGCCGGTGCGAGGATGTCACACGGTTCCGCCAGGAGATCGAGATCACCCGGTCGGCTCGAGCGGACTTCGAGCGGTTCGCCCGCATAGGTATCGAGAAGTGCCGTGCGACGTTCGGACGAGATGTCCGCAGCAATGATTCGCTCGGCGCCGCGTTCGAGCATCAACGGGATCATCGCACTCCCGACGTTGCCGGTCCCCTGAAGTGCAATGGTCTTTCCCGCGATCGATCCCAGCTGCATGAAGTCGAGCGCCGCTTCCATCGCGCACACGGTTCCGGCTGCAGTCATCGACGAAGGGTTGCCCGATCCACCGGCTTCCGGCGCGATGCAGGTGACGAATCGAGTGGACCGGAAGATCTCCGCAATGTCACCGGGACGGGTCCCGACGTCTTCGGCGGTCAGATAGCAACCGCGCAAGGAACTCACGAAGGATCCGTATTCGCGATACGCGACCGCTCTCGCCTCGGGGGCGAGTTCGCTGCTCGATTCGTCCTGGGCAATGATCCCCTTGCCTCCGCCCCACCACAGACCGGCGAGCGCGTTCTTGCGCGTCATGCCCGCGCTCAATCGAAGGCCGTCTTTGAGTACGCTCTCCATATCGGTGTAGGCCCAACGGCGCAGGCCACCCTGGGCCTGACCCCGGTTGGTGTCGTGAACGAATGCCGTCATCAGCAGCCCTGATTCTGGCCCGACCTCGAAGAACATCGCTTCGTGCGCCTGGAAATCGGGTACCTCGTCGAGCAACCAATCGGCGAGTTCCTGAAAGAGCGAATGGGATCCGCATAGCGCCCGCGTGGAAGGCTCGTAAACCAGATATCCACGGCGTTGACCTGCCGCGAGCATTCGATCGGCGAACTGCGCTGGGCTCAGCTGCTGCGGCCGGGTCATACGAAGGCTCATGCCTCTAGATGGGTTTCGCTGTTCATCGGCGTTTTCGGCGGCGGGCTGAACCGGGCCGACGTCACTCGCGTCCGACAAGCGCGTAGCTGGAGAGATCGAAGTGTCTTTGGAGAGATCGAAACACCGGCACAGAGCCGTTATACTGACGCGCTAACTGTCACTACAACGCACTGAAACCCAGTACGCGCTCGAAAGCGGCGCCTTCGATGGCATTTCGAGTGAGGGTACCGCACGCGTCCGCCGCGCTTTTGGAGAATTTCGATGGATCTGAGTTATGGCAAGGAATACGAAGAGTTCCGTGAAGAAGTGCGGGACTTTCTGGGTGCCAACTGGCCTCCGGGTGGCGACAAGGACCGCTATCCGACCAAGGAAGAGACGTGTCAATTTCGCGACGACGCCACCGCCAAGGGGTACCTCCGCCGGTCGATCCCGAAGCAGTATGGGGGATCCGAACAGCCGCCCGATGAGATTCGAGGCGCGATTCTCCGCGAGGAGTTCACACGCGCGCGCGCGCCGATGGATCCGCCGGGAATTGGAACGATGATGCTGGTGCCGACACTGCTCGATCGCGGCGAAGCGTGGCAGAAGGAGAAGTTCGTTCCGCCGACCACGCGCGGCGATATCAATTGGTGCCAGGGGTACAGCGAGCCGGGTTCGGGAAGTGACCTCGCTTCGCTGAAGACGCGCGGCGAGCTCGTCGGCGACGAGTGGGTGATCAACGGCCAGAAGATCTGGACGAGTGGTGCGACGAATGCCGACTACATGTTCTGTCTGGTTCGTACCGAGCCCGACGCGCCCAAGCACGCTGGCATTTCCTACCTGCTGATCGACATGAATCAGGAAGGCATGGATGTGCGCCCGCTGAAGCAGATGACAGGCGGTTCCGACTTCAACGAGGTCTTCTTGACCGATGTGCGAACGCCGAAGGACTGGATCGTTGGCAAACGCGGCGAAGGCTGGTTGGTCTCGCGGACGACACTCAAGCACGAACGCAACTCGATCGGTGCCGCCGCGCAATCGAGCGCGATGTTCCAGGGCATCTTGCACCTCGCCAAATCGACGAGCAGTGGCGGGCGTCCGAACATCGAGGACCCATCGATTCGCCAACGGCTCGCCGAAATCGAGGGATACGTGCGAGCGCACGAATACTCCGGCTACCGCCAGATGACGAGAAACGCCCGCAACGAAGACCCGGGCATCATCCAGATGATGAATAAGCTGAACTCGACCAACATCAGTCACATGGTGTCGAAGTTGGCGCTCGATCTGTTGGGTGACGACGGCCTGCTCGATCCGACCTCGACGAGCCGAGCCGGATATCGACCCAGCGACAATCGCTCGTGGATCACCCAGTACATGTATTCGTTGGGGATCGCAGTAGCGGGCGGCACCGCCAACATCCAGCGCAACGTCATCGGCGAGCGAGGCCTCGGCCTTCCGCGAGACAGCGCCGCGAACAGGAGCGCCTGATCGATGAACTTCGATATTTCAGAAGAGCAGGAACTGTTGCAGGACACGATCCGGCAGTTCATGGCGAACGAATGTCCCACGACTCATCTGCGCGAAGTGTTCGAATCCGAGACCGGGTTCGACGCGACGTTGTGGAAGGGAATGGCGGAACTGGGCCTGGTCGGCTTGCACCTCGACGATGAGTACGGAGGCGCGGGCCTCGAGATCATCGACCTCGCGCTGGTCGCGGAGTCGTTGGGCTATGGCGGTGCACCGGGACCGTTCCTCGGCCACGTGCTCGCAGGACTCGCAATACAACTCGCGGGTAGCGATGCCCAGAAGCAGACCTGGCTGCCGAGTCTCGCCACCGGCGACGCGATCGGTACGGTGGCTCTCGGTGAAGTGGGTGGAGGTTGGCAGCCGGAAGAGTGGACGCTCGCTGCCGGATCCACGCTCAGCGGCGTCAAGCTGAACGTGCCGTACGCCTCGATTGCGGAAGTGATCGTGGTGGGTGTCGAAGGCGGCGGGCTGGTGCTGGTCGAGAAGGGAGCCAGTGGCGTCGAGATCCAGCCGATCGAGGGCGTCGATCGTGCGCGACGAATCGATGCCGTGACCTTCGAATCGACTCCGTGCGAAGCGCTACCGGAAGGGGCCGCCCAGTCGGGTCGAGTGCGCGACGCGGCGCTCGTTCTGTTGGCCGCCGATGCGTTCGGGAGCGGATCGAGGCTGGTCGACATGAGTGTCGCATACGCGAAGACGCGCGAGCAATTCGGTGTCACGATCGAGCACTTTCAAGCGGTCAAACACCAACTCGCCAACATGGCGGTCGAACTCGAGCCCTCTCGGGGCCTGTTCTGGTATGCCGCGCACGCATTCGACCACGTTCAGGACGAGTCGCAGCGCGCGGCAGCACTTGCGAAAGCGCACATCTCGGACCGCGTCATGCAGATCGCGCGCGACTCGGTCGAAGCCCACGGCGGAATCGGCTTCACCTGGGAGTGCGACGTGCAGTTGTGGTTCAAGCGTTCGATGTTCAACCGGGCGTTCCTCGGAACGCCGTCGGTCCATCGGGAACGCGCCGCGCAAATGGGCGGCTGGTAGATCGTCTCGGGAGCGGGACGCGGCCGCGACTGCCGTGTCCCGCTCCTGGCGCAACCGCCCGACGATGAACGAGATGAAGTACGGGATTGCACTCAGCCAACTTCATCCAGCCTTTCACGTCGAAGCCACCTTGCATGCGGAACGCCTCGGTTTCGAGTCGGTCTGGCTGGCCGAACATCTCGTGTTCCCGGTGGACATGTCGGGCTCTCCGCACCCGGGCCAGGATGCGCCCCCGGTACCGCCATCGACACCGGTTTTTGACGCTCTGGCGTACCTCTGTTTCCTGGCCGGTAAGACATCGACCATCCGACTCGGCACGAACGTGTATTTGATGGGACTTCGCCATCCGTTCGTTGCCGCGCGGGCCATCCAGACACTCGACACGGTGTCTGGCGGTCGTGCGGAGATCGGGATCGGTGCGGGCTGGCTGCGAAGCGAGTGGGCCGCAGCAGGGCTCGATCCGGCTACGCGCGGCCGCAGACTCGATGAGGCATTGGCGATCTGCAAGCGGTTGTGGACCGAAGGGGTCGTCGAACACCGGGGCGAGTTCTTCGATTTCGATCCCGTGATGTTCGAGCCGAAGCCCGTCCAACAGCCCTGGCCGAAGATTCACGTGGGGGGCGAATCCGACGCCGCCTTGCTGCGCGCGGCACGGGCCGGAAACGGTTGGTACGGACTTGCGCACAGTTACGAAACTGCGCGCGAATGTGTTGCACGGTTGCGGCATCTCCGCGAAAGCGAGGGACGCATCGATGAGCCATTCGAGGTGACGATCAGCGGAATGCTCGAAGGCTGCGACGACCCCGCTCGATGGCTGGAGATCGGGGTGGACCGGATCGTCGTTGCGCCCTGGCGTCGGTCGCGCGACTGGCGAGAAGGCATGGATCAATTCGCGAATCGCCGGTGGGCACGCGAATAATTCCTCGGAGGTGGCGTCTGATCGATTTGAATGCCCGCAGATCGGGCCAATTCAAAGGAGAACCGCCGTGATGTTCTGGAAGATCGCAACGAGTGCACTACTCGCATTGACCTGGAGCCTCCCCGCCTTCGCGACCCAGCGAGATCACCGACAGCAACGCGTCGATGTCCGCCTCGAGCGGTTGGCGACCGAACTCCAAGAGTCGGCGCGTCATCTCCATCGTGAAATTCGCGAGGCACGTCATTCGCGACACGCTCGCCACGACCGCTTCTCACGCCGTGCGGTCCGAGCCGTCGACGATCTGAATCGGGCTGCCAAGCACTTTCAACGCCAGGTCGAGCGAAACCGATCCTCGCTCTCGCATCTATCGAGGGATCTCGATGGCGTCGAGCACGCTTACCAGGCTGCCGTCTACCAGGTCGCGCGCGCTGACCTTCCGCGGCACGTGAGACGAGACCTGAATGCCGTGGGGCGTCAGATCGACCGTCTCGGTGAGCGTTGTGACTCGTCGCGTCGCCAGCCGAGAATCAACGCGCACGCTCGATTCACTCAGGATGAAGGTGCGCACGCCAATCGCAGCGCGACGAGGACAGAGCGCCGTTGGTCCAACCGCGAGTTCGGTTCTGGTCGGGAATCGATTCGGCGCGAATACGCGCATTGATCCGCACGCAGAGCAGGGCGCGGCAGGGGCTGGCCCCTGCCGCGTTCGCGTTCTCCCGGCGTATTCTTGCTAGTGCTGCCTCATCTTCAGGCCGCGCATTCGGTTGACCGCGGCAGCGATTTCGAAACGCCGGGGGCGCGCAAAGTTGCCCGGGTGCTGATCCGGATGTCGCGAGTAGAACGGACCCAGCAGGTCGAGCCCGCGCTCATCGAAGCTTCGTTCGAGTGCATCGAGAATTTCTGATAGAGAGCGAACTCCATCGAGTGTCGAGCCATCCGCACGCGCAATCCAAGCGGCGATTGCGCGCGTCTGGCTCTCGTCGACGAGCTGCTCGACGGCTCGCAGCTCGATCGACTCACGGCCCAGCTGGATCCTGTCGATCCCCCGCGCCGCGATCTTGATCTCGCGAGGCCCGTCGAGGCCGGTGGCGATCGGCACCCGGTCGGTTGGACCGCGCAACGCCGCCCGAGGGCGATCGGACGCCTCCGGCGCCGCCGACGCTGAAGCCGCCGCGATCCGTTTGGCGTCGGATGTGACATCGCTGGGGAGGAATTCGCGCATCGCGATCACGGTGTCGGACTCATCGAAGTAGTCGCCACTACCCCCCATCACGAGCACGCTCGAGATTCCGAGTGAGTCGTGCAACTCGCGCACCCGTTCGACGAACGGAGTGATCGGTTCGTCTTCGCGCCGGATCAGCGCCTGCATCCGGGCGTCGCGCACCATGAA
>JAJDAM010000492.1 GCA_029261905.1 Deltaproteobacteria bacterium | reverse complement strand
GATCGACCGGCGCCTGGTGCAGCGGCTCGGTCGTGTCGGAGGATCGAACTGCGACATCGGATCCCGGCTTCGAGTCGGTCGCGTCCGCATCGCAGCCCCAACAGAACATCGCGGCGACCGTGCAGGCCGAAACGGCAAGAGCGTGCCCGAACGATCTCGATAGCGTGCGATCCGGTCGTTCGCTCATGGGCACGGACGACGATACATCAGGACTGACGCCGATCGCGATCACCTGACACGAGATCAACTGGGCACGAGATCAACTGGGCGCAGCACCCATGGACGAAGAATCGCAGCGTCGACTTCGCCCAGAACGGAAATCTGATAATCTCGGACATCGCGATGGGCGCCGGTGGTCGCAGCCCGAGCCAACCCAGGCGTCGGGTACGCGGTCGCGCGCTTGGGGAGGTTCGCTTGCGCCGGGCGGGAAGATGGGTCGGAATCGCGCTCAGTTTTGCGCTCGCCTTCGCCGTGGTGCCGACGGCCGTCTTCGGCATGCTCGATCGGGCAGGAATCGAGCCACCGACCCTCGGCCTCGACCTCGTCCCCGCTCTCTCGAAGCGGCTGCGGAAATTCGACGCGAACCGCGACACCGCGATCCACCGCGTCGCGTTCCTCGGCGATTCGACGGCGTTGGGTGAACCGCCGAGACGCGCGGTTCCGGCGCAACTCGAACGCGCGGCGAACGAACTGGCTCGGGGCGACTCCAAGACGCAGGTCGTCTCTCTCGCGTTTCCCGGGCTCGGGCCGGTCGACTACTACTGGCTTGCCGACCTCGTTTCCGAAGCCGCGCCGAATCGGGTCGTGTTGGTGTTCAACGCGGCGACCCTCTCGCGCACCTGGGCGCGGCGCCTGACGCGTCCCGAACTCGCAGGCTGGGTCCGGCCCGGTCGACTCCCCGAAGCACTGTTGATGCCTCTCGATTGGATCGACGTGCGTGCCGACGAAATCCTCCTTCACGCCGCCGTCGTACAAGCGGGTGGTGCAGAAAGCTGGCACCGCGTGCGGCGGCAGCAAATCCGGGTAGCAGAAGGACGCCGTAGCCTGGAACGCGCGCTGGATTCGGGAGGCAGTGATGGCGGAGGGGCGATGGCGCGCTACGAGCGCCTGCGTTTCGACGCACAGGTCGCGCAGCTCGAAGAAATCGGCACCGAACACTCCGGTCTCCGCGGTCGCTACGGCGCCGCACTCGACGGGCTCCCTCCCGACCATCCGATCCTCGAGATCCTGTCCGCAACCGTACGGACCTTCCGGAAATACGGCGTCACTCCCATCGTCTACTTCGCACCCATCAACGTCGAGGCACTCGCCGCCGTCGGGTTGCGCGACGACGAAGGCCTGGCTCGAACGATGTCTGCCCTGCGGCATGCCGTCGAGCCCGCCGGCGGGGTCTTCGTCGACCTTCACGCACTGCTGCCGAGCGAGGCCTTTCGAGACCCTCAGGGTCACTACGCCAGCAGCGGCGAAATCGATGGACCCGCGCGGATCGCAGCGGCGCTGGCACCCCTCGTGACCGACCGCGCGCGCGACACCCACGTGCTGCGCCGATAACGCGCGATGCTGTTCAACTCGCTTCCGTTCGCGCTCTTCTTCGCCGTCGTGCTCGGCGTGCACCGCGCGTTGCCGCGCGAAGCGCGCAATGGCTTCCTGCTCGGCGCGAGTCTCTTGTTCTACTCGCTCTGGATCCCGATCTATCTGGTGCTGCTGATCGCCGACATCGCGGTCAACTACGCGCTCCTGCGGGCAATGGTCCGCAGTGGTCGACCGCGTCTTTACCTGATCGCGTCCGTCGTTTTCACGCTGGGGCTGCTCGCCTATTTCAAATACGCGGCTTTCCTCGTGGGTACGGCGCTTCCCGGACTCGCCGCGGTCGGAATCGAAATTCCATTGCCGTCGGTCTTTCTCCCGCTCGGCATTTCGTTCTACAGCTTTCAGATCCTGGCCTTCGCGATCGACACCTATCGCCGTCCCACCGAATCTCCACCGAGCTTTTCTCGCTACGCGCTGTTCATCGCGTTCTTCCCTCAGCTCATCGCCGGCCCCATCTTGCGTGGTCCGCAGTTCCTGCCCCAGCTCGATCGCGGCGCGCGTTTCAACACCGAGCGCACGCGACGCGGCATCTGGCTGTTGGCGTCTGGACTGGCGAAGAAGGTCGTGCTTGCGGACTTCCTGCTCGCGCCGTTCGTCGAAACCGTCTTCAATACGCCCGGCGTCGGCGGGACGCCGTTTCACCTCGTGGCGCTGTACGCGTTTGCGTTCCAGCTCTACTTCGACTTCTCCGGGTACACGGAAATGGCTCGGGGCATCGCGTGCCTTCTCGGTTTCGAACTGCCGACGAATTTCCGAGAGCCCTACCTGGCCCGAAATCCGACCGAATTCTGGCGGCGCTGGCACATGACGCTGACGAGCTGGCTGCGTGATTATCTGTTCATTCCAACGAGTCGCGCGCTGATGCGGCGTTCCGGACCGCGCTGGGACGGCGTCGCGATCGACGCCACTCACATGACGACGATGGTGCTCTGCGGGCTCTGGCATGGGGCCGGCTGGACCTTCGTGGCCTGGGGCGGCCTGTGCGGTGCGATGCTGGTGATCCACCGCCGCTACGGGCGGCGCGGGCATCGTGACGAGGCACCGGTGCTGCGAGCCGACCTGCCGCGGATCGCCGCGCACTTCAATGCGTTCTGCCTGACGCTGGTCCTGTTCCGTTCGCAAAGCTTTGGTGATGCGCTCGCGTTTCTGGGCGGGTTGTTTGGCGGGGGGGATCTTCTTTCCTGGCCGGTGCTTCCAACGCTGGCCGTCGGGTCGTGCGCGCTGCTCCACGGATTGGAACGCTGGCTGCGTCCGCGGCTCGGTCAGATCCGCAACGCACTGGCTCGACCCGGCGGTATCGCGATCGAAGCCATCGCATTGGGCGCGCTGACCGGGTTGGTGTTCACCGTGGCCACGGCGAGCGGCGAGTTCATCTACTTCCAGTTCTGATCTGCCAGCCCAACGCCCTGGCCACTGCCGTGCCCGCGTCGGACCGGGCCGCCAGCGTGTGGTAGCTTGGCGAGCGTGCGTGATGGGAACCAACCGCCGAAAACCCGTCCGGTTCCCGACGATCTGCTCGATCGGGTCGAGACGATATCCGAAGCGATCGAGGAGCTGGTTCGGCGTTCTCCCGACGACGAGTGCCTCACGCTGCTGGATCGACAGCGTCGCGAGAGTCGGATGTCATTGCGTACGTTTCACGAGCGTGCGAAGTCGGTTCAAGCCGCGTTGCTGGAGCGCGGCCTGCGCCCCGGCGGCAAGGTCGTCCTTGCACTTCCGACAGGTGTCGAGCTCATTGCCGGCTACTTCGGCGCGATGTTCGCCGGTGGCATTCCCGCGCTCGCTGCCACGCCGTCCCACCGGGTCGCCGACCCCTCGATCTACCAGCGCACGCTCGGAAACATCCTGCGCAACGCGGAAGCGCAGGTCCTCTATTGCGGCCCTGAAGTCGTGGACGTAGTCCGGGGCGCGGACGTCATTCCCGTCGAGACGGCCGTGATGGGTCCCGACGACGTCGCGCAGGGGTCGGCGGCACCCGATACGCTGATCCTCAGTGGCGACGATGTGGCCACCATTCAGTACTCCTCGGGCACGACCGGCGCACAAAAGGGGATTCTGCTCACGCACCGCGCAATGCTCGGCTACACGCGTTCGCTGCGGGATGGGCTCGCACTGTCACCCGCGGACGTGAATGTGAACTGGGCACCGCTCTATCACGACATGGGACTTTTCGGCGCGTTTCTGCTGCCACTGCTGTGCGGTTGCCGGACCGTCCTGATCCCCACGATGGACTTCTTGCGCGACCCCGCGCTGTGGTTGTGGGCGATTCATGATTATCGCGGTGCCGTATCGTGGGCGCCCAACTTCGCGTACTCGTTGTGCGCGAAACGCATCTCGGACAAGGAAATCGAAGGCCTCGACCTGTCGAGCTGGCGCGTCGCCGCCAATGCTTCGGAACCCGTGTTGGCGCAAACGGTGCAGAGCTTCGCGGATCGCTTCGGACCCTACGGCTACGCGCCCGAGGCGATGACCCCCGCCTGGGGCCTCGCAGAAACGGTCATGGTCGGCACCGTCCAGCCGGTCGACGCGGCGCCCGCCATCGACGTCATCGATCGCGAGTGCCTGGTGCGCGACGGCCGCGCGGAGCCCACGCCGGGCGACGGGCTCGCTTCCGTTGCGACCGGCCGCTGCCTGCCCGGCTTCGAACTCGAGATTCGCGACGATGAGGGTCGGCCTCTTCCCGAACGCCGAGTTGGCGGGATCTGGCTGCGCACCGAGACGCTCTTCTCCGGCTACCACAAGAATCCGGAGCTGACCGCACGCGTGCTCGTCGACGGCTGGGTGGATAGCGGTGACCGCGGCTACACCGTCGCGGGTGACCTGTATTTCGTCTCTCGCGCCAAGGACCTGATCATCATCGGTGGCGAGAACCACGTGCCCCACGATATCGAGACGGCGATCAACGGCGTACCGGGTGTCCGCGAGGGTTGCGCGGTCGCCTTCGGCGTGACCAACCTGGAACGCGGCACGGAAGATCTGGGCGCGGTGGTGGAAACCCGCGAACAGGGCACCGCTGCGCTCGACGAACTGGCCCGCGCGATCCGGCTGGAAGTGACGCGTTGCTTTGGTCTCGGGATTCGCCACCTTCGCCTGGTGCCACCGGGTGGCATCGTGAAGACGACGAGTGGCAAGATCGCCCGCCATGCGACACGCGAGCGCTATGCGCAGGAGTTCGACAGTGCCTGAAGCGATAGACCTCGAAGCCGGACTGCGGGCATTCCTCTGCGATGAACTGGGACTGCCCGAGGACGAGATCAGCTTTGCCGGCGAACTCTTCAGCACCGGACGCATCGACTCGGCCGATCTGGTTCGCCTCGCGACCTGGGTCGAGCGAACGCTCGGGTTGGAGGTGCCTGACGGAGATATCGAT
>JAJDAM010000491.1 GCA_029261905.1 Deltaproteobacteria bacterium | reverse complement strand
CCTGGTACGACCCGATCGGACGACCGAACTGGAGCCGCGTCTTCGCGTAGTCGACGGCCATGTCGAGCACGCGTTGTGCGCCGCCGACCTGCTCGGCCGAGAGCGCGGTCACGACGAGGGCCAGCACCTTCTCGAAGGCCTGTGTCTGGTCTCCCTGGCTGATGCGCGTCGCGGGCGCGTTCGAAAAATCAATGCGCGCGAGTTTTCGCGTCAGGTCGAGCTCCGGCAGCGCGGTGCGCGTGACGCCGACGGCATTGGCGTCGACGCGGAACACACCGAGCCCCTCCCCGTCGCGCGCCACGACCAGCAGCACGTCGGCGGTGTGACCATCGAGCACCAGGTTCTTGGTCCCCGTTAGCGTGACCTCGCTACCGCTACCGGCTGCGACCATTTCGATGCCTGCCGCGTCCCAGCGCCCGTTGGGCTCGGCGTGCGCCACGGTGACGAGTGTTTCGCCAGAGGCGATCGCCGACAGCAGCTCTTTCTGCGTGGCTTCATCGGCGCAGTGTTGGAGAAGGTTCGGCGCGAACACGGCGGAAGACAGGAACGGCGCACACACGAGCGCGGCGCCCATTTCTTCCAGGACGACCAGCAGCTCGACGTAGCCCATTCCGGCGCCACCGTGCTCCTCAGGGATGATCAGCCCGGCCAGCCCGATCTGCTCGGCCATCTGGGCCCAGAGCGCGCCGTCGAAGCCGCGCTCGGACGCCATGTGCTCACGGACGGCCACCTCGTCGCTCTTCGCCTGGAGGAAGGCGCGGACTGTCGCGCGGAGTTCATCGTGTTCGTCGGTAAAGCTGAAATCGAATGCCATCGGGGTTCTTCCGTCGTGTGCTTGGAGTTCGGTGTGGGAGCTTCGGGGTTCGGCGCGTCAGGAGCGCGGCACGTCCTTCCAGGCCACGTCCTTGTCGACGCGCGGTTCACCCGGAAGGCCCAGCACGCGCTCGCCGAGGATGTTGCGCATGATCTCGGAGGTTCCCCCCTCGATCGAATTCGCGCGGGACCGCAGGAATTGATACTTCGCGAGCGCCTCGGGCGTGTCGTTACCGCCGAACCCCTGTCGCAGTTCGTAGCCGGCTTCGAAACTCAGACCGGCATTTCCCAGCACATCGATGCTGGTTTCCCACAACCGCTTGTGAATTTCAGCCTGTGCGAGTTTGGCCACCGAGCCTTCGGGCCCCGGGTTGCCAGCCTTCATTCCCGCGCGAGCACGAATCGCGGTCACTCGCAACAGCTCGGTTTCGATATAGCGCTGTGCCACACGATCGCGAAGTACCGCCTCACCGGCGGCCGATTGCTGGCCAGCGGGTCGATCCTTCCAGAGCTTGAGCAGTGGCGAGATCGCGCCAGCCCCCTTGCGGGTCGAGCCGCCCCCGCCAATCGCAACCCGTTCGTTCATCAGCGTCGTGATCGCGACCCGCCAGCCCTGCCCCTCTTCGCCGAACATCCGATCGTGCGGAATCCGTACGTCGTTGAAGAAGACCTCGTTGAACTCGGCTTCCCCGGTAATCTGATAGAGGGGCCGCACCTCGACGCCAGGCGACTCCATATCCAGCAGGAAATACGAGAGTCCGTCGTGCTTGGGTACGTCGGGATTCGTTCGCGCGACCAGCATGCCCCATTTCGAAACATGAGCGAGTGTCGTCCAGACCTTCTGGCCATTGACGACCCACTCGTCACCGTCGCGAACCGCCGTCGTCGAAAGTCCGGCCACATCCGAACCGGCGCCCGGCTCACTGAACATCTGGCACCAGATGTCCTCGCCGGAGAAGACTCGCGGGAGCAACGTCTTCTTGAGTTCGTCGCTGCCATAGGTGACCAGCGTGGGTGCGCCCATTCCGATCCCGATCACGCTGATCGGCGGGTCGGGATAGGTCACCTTGGAATTTTTCGAGATCTCGTCCGCCACGACCTGGTTGAACTTCGGGCTGAGCCCCAGACCGCCGTAGCCTTCGGGAAAGTGGACGAAGGCGAGGCCGTGTTCGTACTGGGCGCGCCGGAACGTCACGGCATCCACCTTTTCCGGGTGGACTTCGTCGAGCAGTTTTCGGGTGCGCTGTCGAAGCTCGTCTTCGGTGATCTGGGGGGTCTCGCTCATGCTCTCCTCCGATGCGTCGTGGGGCACGCATCATAACGATTTTTCTCGACGCACGGGCCAGCCTCGCGCTCCCGTGCCGAGCCCTCTAGCATCCGCGCCTGGAGGCCCCAATGGAATTCGAGACCCTCATCTATGAAATCGAACGCGGTCGCGCGCGAATCACCTTGAATCGACCCGAAAAACGCAACGCGCTTTCCTACCAGTTGCAGTCCGAACTCTACGAGGCCCTCTGGGAGGCCGACAACGACACGGAAGTCCACGCGGTGATCTTGCGCGGCGCCGGCAAATCGTTCTGCGCCGGGTATGACCTGGCGCCCAGCCCGGGAAGCGGTCCACCGCCGGGCGAGGCCGACCGAAAATACCGCGGCTATCGCGGCTTCGAAGACGACACCTGGCAGCTCGAACGCCAACAGCGGCTGCGCATGGCAATCTTCGACATGCACAAGCCCGTGGTCGCGCAGGTGCACGGCCACTGTCTGGCCGGCGGGACAGACATCGCGCTGCTGTGCGACATGGTCATCGCCGCCGACGATGCGGTGTTCGGTTTCCCGCCCGCACGCGATCTCGGTGCTCTCCCCAACAACATGTGGCTGTACAACGTCGGCCCGCAGTGGGCGAAGCGCTTGACACTCACGGGAGACACCATCACGGGCACCGAAGCGGCGCAGATCAACCTGGTCCTGAAGGCCGTGCCCCCCGAGTACCTCGAGGCGGAAGTCGAAGGGCTCGTCGATCGGATGGCGAAAATCGACGTCGAACTCCTGTCGGCCAACAAGCGCATCGTGAACATGGGACTCGAGCTGATGGGCGCGCGCACCCTCCAACGCATCGCCTGCGAAAACGACGCCCGTGGCCACCAGACACCGAGTGCGCGGGGATTTACGAAACTCGCGGTCGAGAAGGGACTGAAAGAAGCCATTCGCGAACGCGACGCCAAGTTTGGCGACGGACGCGCCCGCGTGGTCGGCCCGGAAATCCGCGACGAGCGCGGCTTCCTCATCGACGACTGATCGACAACTGATCGACAACTGAAGGCGCGTTCCATTCCTCGCCCGAGGAAGCGACATGAGAATCCTGTACATCGACATCGACACACTTCGTGCCGACCATCTGGGCTGCTACGGCTACGCGCGTAACACCAGCCCGAACATCGACCGCATCGCCGAACAAGGCATCCGATTCGACCGCTGTTATGCAACGGACACGCCGTGCCTGCCCAGCCGGACCGCCTTGTTCTCGGGCCGATTCGGCATCAACACGGGCGTAGTGTCCCACGGTGGGACGGCCGCTGATTTCATCCACGAAGGGCCGGGACGCGAATTCATTTCCCGGTTGGCGAGAACGAGTTGGCCCGCGCGCATGCGACGCGCGGGGTTGAAGACCGTCACGATCTCGACGTTCGGCGAGCGGCACTCGGCGTGGCACTGGTATGCGGGATTCCAGGAGGTCCACAACATCGGCCAGTTCGGACTCGAGCAGGCTCACGATGTCAGCCCGGTTGCACTCGACTGGCTCGACCGGAATGGACAAAACGACGACTGGTTCGTCCACATGCACCTGTGGGATCCGCACACGCCCTACCGCGTGCCGGCCGAACACGGCGACCCGTTCGCGGGTGATCCCATCCCGAGCTGGCTCACCGAGGAAATCCGGGCCGCACACTGGCAGGGCGTCGGCCCGCATTCTTCACGCGAAGTGATGGGATTTGGGATATCCGAGGCGCTTCGCAAGTTGTATCCGCGTCAACCGCTCGAGATCCCTTCGATGTCCGAAGTGCGCCAGATGTTCGACGGCTACGACACCGGGATTCGCTACGCGGACGAGCACGTCGGCCGTGTGATCAACAAATTGTCCGATCTCGGGATTCTCGACGATACGGCCATCTTGATTTCCTCGGATCACGGCGAAACGCTGGGTGAGCTCAATGTCTACTGCGACCACCATCTGGCGGACGACTTCACGAACCGAATTCCATTCATCATGCGTTGGCCGGGCTTGGGTGAAGGCCGCGTCGACAGGGCCTCCCACTACCACTTCGATGTCGCAGCTACGGTCCTCGAACTGCTGGATCTCAAGGTCCCGAGCAACTGGGATGGACGCAGTTTCGCAGCGGCGCTACGCGAGCATCGTGACGAAGGGCGTGACGCACTCGTCCTTTCCCAGGGCGCATGGACCTGCCAACGATCGGTCCGATTCGACGACTACATCTTCATTCGCACGCTGCACGACGGATATCACGAATTGCCCGACTCCATGCTCTTCGACCTCGCAATCGACCCACACGAACTCAACGACCTGGCCGATGACCTGCCCGAGGTCGTCGAACGGGCGAACGAAACCTTGGACCGCTGGCATGCGGACCGCATGCGCGATCACCCGACCGGAACTGATCCGATGGCGACCGTGCTCGAAGAAGGCGGCCCGTGGCACGTGGTCGGGCATCTGCCCAACTACCTCGAACGACTTCGCGCGACCGGTCGCGAAGACGCCGCACGCCGCCTCGAAGCCCGGTACCCGCACGCAGCCGCACCGGCATCGTCTGATCGGAATGGTTGAGAGCCTCGAACGCAGCGTCGGCAGGATCGCGATTCAGCCGACCGGTTTGCCAGATCGAGTGCTGAGATGAGTTCACGCTCCGCGCGTCAATTGATCCTGTCACTGTCGTTGGCGGCAGCCGCGCTCGGGCTGACGTTGGCGCTTGCCGAACTGGGATCGCGGCTCTTCACCGAGCCCGTGCGTCGCGTCAACCACACCTGGCTTCCGCGCTCCCTCATCCGGGAGAGCCCGATCGAACACGTGCCCTACGTGTTCGCCCCCGGCACAGGACAGCAGAGATTCGGGACCGACCCGCGCGGCTACTTCGACCCTGGCGCGCTGCTCACCTATCGCATCAACGCACTGGGTTTCCGCGGCGCCGAGACCACACTGGAGAAGTTCGCCGGCACGGCTCGAATCGTTGGAATCGGGGACTCGTTTCTGTTCGGAGAAGGAGTACGCGACCACCACACACTGCTTTCGGTCCTGCAGCGGAAGCTCGACGAGAGTTACGGGGCAACTTCGTTCGAGGTGCTCAATCTGGGCGCGGGTGGCTACGACACCGAAGCCGAGGTGGCGTTGCTCGCTCATCGGGGCATGCGCCTCGATCCAGACCTCGTCGTGATCTGTTTTTTCCTCAACGACGCCGGGGGCCCGGCCACGTTGCCGGCTTTCAACCCGCCGGCACCGAAAGAGCGGTCGTGGTGGCGACGTCATTTGCGACTCGCCGACATTCTCGTCGACCGTTTCGAGCGGCGGCGGGCGATGGACGATCTGATTGCATCGTATCGCGCGAACTTTCGCGATGATCATCCCGGTTGGATCGGCGCACGGCGCGCATTGGAATCAGCGCGGACGCTCACCGCCGCCCGCGACGTGGAGTTGGTGCTGATGATCTTCCCGATGCTCTGGCAGCTGAACGACGCGTACCCGTTCGAAGCGTTGCACGACTTCGTCGCCTCGAACGCCCGGGA
>JAJDAM010000490.1 GCA_029261905.1 Deltaproteobacteria bacterium | reverse complement strand
GTGGGCTCTAGAAAAACTAGAGTTGTTGCCGGATGCGAAGGTGAACCTGACGAATCGGCCGGGGTTCGTGTTTCAGGATCCGCAGATCGGTGCGTTCGAGTCGCTGGATGTGAAGGACCTGAAGCTGCACCCGGGGGCGGTGCTAAACACGGGCCTGCAGCGGATGTACTATCAGACGCTGGTGGACGAGAACGACAACCCGTTGGGACCGCTGGATGAGGATGGGTACATGTCGAACGGTGCACGACTGATCGATGTTCCGTTGTTGGGCTTCTCGTTGAAGGTCATCGCAATGGAAGATGCGACGGAGTTCGACGTGCGAGTTCGCCCTCGTTTGCGAGACCCGGATGATATGCAGCCGATAAGTTGTGGTTCGGGCGGGCAATGCCGGCAGGGGTCGGTTCATAGAGAGGAGATTCCCGAATATTCCGGCAATCACGTCATGGAGATGAAGACGCGAGCGGGGGGGCAGTTGAGTGCGTCGAGTGTATCGGCGCACGGGGCCTTCGCGCGGGCGGGCGAAGACCAGATCGTGGTTGCCTTTGAGTACAGATTCTGTGGCAACCCGGCGGATGAACTTGTGGTGTATCTGAGCGACGCGCCCGAGGTAAGCCAAGATCTGGTAGAGATCGCGAGAATCTGGCCACCTGCCAATGGTCCGGGTTCGATCGGTAGCAGTGAATTCGCAACGTTCTTCGGACTGTTTTCCAGCAACGGATTGAATTTTCGTCGTGGCACATATGTTGAACTTGAGCTGATTGGTCAAGATGCGTGTGTGTATGTAGATGATTGGGATCCCTTGGCGTGCATTACGCCAGTTTGTGGCGACTTCAGCGGTGACTACGCGGCAACAAAGAAAGACGTGCTTTACGCGATCTCTGCAGTTGGAAGCGAAGTCGGGGCCGGCAATTCCTGTTTGGACCGCGTGAATCGCGACAAGTATGTGGATCTGAGTGATGTGCTGATTTCGGATGCTCTGTATGGCTATAGCGTAACTGGTCTGTGCGATGGTGCGGGTTCCAGTGACTATGAAGGGATTCCGTCTGGAGTCCCTGCTCTGCTGGATGGCCTGATCATCGCTGGTAAGCCAAACGTCGGTGGCGATCAAGGTGATCGATTGTATGGCGTTAATACAGCAACTGCCGTAGCGGAGTCCGGCGTCGCGCCGCCGGTTGGGGCTGGTGATTCATATTACGGCCCGCGTGGCCATGGCCGATTGATCAATGACGGGACAGGAGCACTCTATCAACTCCACAGCGTGCTGGGACTGATCCGCCTGAGCGATGGACAGGTGATGGTGTCGCCGGGTGAGGATTCGTTCGGCGGCAACACGGTTCGCCTGGGCATGCCATCCACCGGCAACGGGTTGCCGATGTTCGACGCGGCCTTCGATGCGAACGATGCGACGATCGTGTACGTGGTCCCGGCGAGAATCATTCCGCCCAGCGGTGAGAGCAATGGCTACTACACGGCAGCGATGCTGAGCCTGAGCGAGAACGCGGGGACGGTGACGTGGACGGTGCAGGAGACCTACGGGTTCAACCCGCAGTCGGATCCGAACAATAACACGCAGCCGCCGCAGTTCTCGCAGACGAACGTCCAGTACCTGCGCGAGATCGAGACGGACAACAGCGGCAATCTATTCATCACCTGCGCGCGTGCGGACAACGAGAACGACTGGCTGCTGATCTACGACGAGGCTGGCGGCACCGCGAGCGAACAGCGGATCCGGCTGAGCGACCTGTCCACCCCACTCCGTGGTCCGGCAGCGCTGCATGTCACGGACGACGGGACGAAGCTATACCTCGGCACCTCGCTGGATGAGGGCGATCCGATGACGACGACGGTGCAGGAGTTCAATCTGGGGGGCACGTCAGGCGCGATCACGGTGACGCAAAGCCGGGTGATCGAGGTAAGCAACATGCGGTTCGCGACATCAGTGGCGGAGGATGCCGGCGGAACCATCCACGTGGTGGGCTACACCGCGCCGGTGCAGGATCCGTTCTCGATCAACTTCAACGAGAACGACAGCCTGTTCACGACCCCGACGGTGGCGACGATCCCGGCGACAGGCACAAGCACGACGGCGACAACGATCACAGGCGCTGATGCAGCCCTGCCGATCTCGGCCGCCTTCACGGCATCGTCCTCCATCTGCCTGATCGGGGATGTGGATGGCTCGGGCACGATCGACACATCGGACATCCCGGTGTTCGTGAGTGTCCTGCTATTCGGACCCGCTGATCCTGATCAGGCGTGTCGGGCGGACGGTAACGAAGACGGCATCCTCAACGGCCTCGACATCAGCGGCGCCATCTCGGCGATCCTCGGCGGATGATTCCCGGCGTCGTCGAGCCTTTGACCTCGAAGCGCTGACTACGTGTCCGTTCCGTGAACCCGTAGTGTCCAAAAACTCGATCGCGCCCGTCGGTAGGGCGGCGAGCGCGCAACGGGGCAAGAAGCATCTGGATTGTTCGGGAGCAGTTGATCCGTGCGGCGCGCGCAAACCCCGTAGTGTCCAAGAAACTCGAACGACCGTGATTTTGTGCCGCCGACGGCGGTTCATTCGAGTAATTTGAACACTACGGTGCGCCGGCACAAACCGGTGAGTCACTCGGGTGAGAGTCCCGACATGTGAAGGAGTAGCGAACCACACTGGCCCCGAGTCATGCGTTGTTGCTTGCAAGAGCAGTGACGAATCGTTGGCAGGGGAAAGTGCGGGCCGAGTATTGAGCCGCGAAAGTCAAATTGATTTCGGGGGGCCGACGCCGTCGTAGTATCGGAAGGCAACACGTAGCAGTTCGCTATCGCAAGAGCTGCGACGCCCCCGCGTGGTCGCAGACCTCGCGCACGCACGGAAGAGACTCACAAGGGAGCCGGGAGATCCCGCATCATCGCCATGCTTGCAAGGGTAGCATCGTGCCGTCGCGTGCAACTCGACCCCTTGTTAGAATTGAGTTCGGACCGCACGGAGGTTAGCGGGTGTGAAAACGCTGACCGAGAGACGAGAGGGCGCGAGAAGCCGCTAGTCGTTGATAGCCGGGAATGCTCTTGTGAATGCTGTCGAGATTGAAGACGCTGTTTCGAAGTTAGTCGAAATGCCGTTTGATGCCGAGTCCTTTCCGTTTCAGTTCCTTGAAGCATTCGGAAACAAGGCGACGACAATCAAGAGGCTTCGGAGCGGGAGCACAAACAAGAGCGACGTCGACGCGGGGGTACTCCAGCGGAATAACATTCATATCGCCGTGTGCGATCCGGGTGCGACACATGTAGCTCTTGCCGCCCTTCGCAACAGCTCCGCAACAGCTAACCAAAAGGCCAAGTACATCCTCGCTACTGATGGGGAGATAGTCGAAGCGGAGAGCATGGAGGATGGCGAGACGCTCGCGTGTAGCTTTTCGGAACTCTCAGAGCACTTCGGTTTCTTCCTTTCGCTCGCGGGCATCACGACCGTCAAGCAAATTCGCGAGAACGCCTTCGACATCAAGGCGACAAGCCGCCTTAACAAACTCTATATCGAGTTGCTCAAGGAGAATCCCGACTGGGACACGGCCGAGCGCCGCGTCGATTTCAACCATTTCATGGCGCGGTTGATATTCTGTTTCTATGCCGAGGACACGAAAATCTTCCAAAGCGAAGACTTGTTTACTGCCACCATCGAACAAATGAGCGAGCGGGACGGATCGAACACCCACGAGGTGCTGTCCGAGTTGTTTCGCGCCATGAATACGCCGACGCGACACGATGAAAGACTCGATAATCGATATCGTGAAGCGGCCAAGATTCGTTCGTGGGCCAATCAGTTTCCGTATGTGAACGGCGGTCTGTTCTCCGACAGTTTGGACGTGCCGCGCTTCAGCAGGATCGCCCGCGCCTATCTGATCAATATCGGCAACCTCGACTGGACGAAGATCAATCCCGACATCTTCGGTTCGATGATTCAGGCCGTGGCCGATGACGAGGAGCGCGGCGCGTTGGGCATGCACTACACCAGCGTGCCGAACATTCTCAAGGTGCTGAACCCGCTCTTTCTCGACGAGCTGCGGGAGAAGCTCGAAGAAGCCGGAGACAATAGTCGCAAGCTGCTGAACTTGCGTAACCGTCTCGCACGGATTCGCGTCTTCGATCCGGCGTGCGGATCGGGCAATTTTCTGGTCATCGCGTACAAGCAGATGCGCGAAATTGAGGCGGAGATTAGCAGGCGACGCGGCGAGGGCGAGCGTGCCTCGGAGATTCCGCTGACCAACTTCCGAGGCATCGAGCTGCGTGATTTCGCCGCCGAAATCGCACGGCTCGCGCTCATCATCGCAGAATATCAATGTGACGTGCTTTACCGAGGCGAGAAACTTGCGCTGGCCGAGTTCCTGCCGCTCGAAAAGGCGAACTGGATCACCTGCGGCAACGCGCTTCGGCTCGACTGGTTGAAGATTTGTCCGCCTACGGGTACTGGCGTAAAGATCCACGGCGATGATTTGTTTAATACGCCGCTCGATCAGGCGGAGATGGATTTTTA
>JAJDAM010000489.1 GCA_029261905.1 Deltaproteobacteria bacterium | reverse complement strand
AACACCCTCCCACACGGCCGCTGGAACGGAGATCTCGTACGCTGTCGCGATCAGCGGGAAGCTGACTGCGTGGACCAGATGGATGCTTGCCCCATCGATGAGCGCGAGCGATGCGGCCCGCACTGCGGCGGCATTCGAAGTCGCGGAAAAGTCGATCGGAACGATGATGCTGCGAATACGATCCATGGGGCCCTCTCGGAATATCCGGACAGGAGCGGTGTAGCTCCGAACCGGACGATAAATTTTTGAGTCGACCGGCACCCGGTCGACTTGGTGCTTTCAGTCTTCGAAGTTGCTTCCGCTTACTGCGATTGCTTCGTATCTTCTGCTTCCTGGTCCCAAAGATATAGCGGCAGACTCATGACGGGACTGACATAGCAGGACTCATGCCAAGGACGGCGACTCCTACGGGCTCGAAAACCTCTTGCGATTCGCGGGTCGATGCAATGGGAACAGGTAGTACTCGACGGGAGACGGGTCAAGAAGTCCCATGTCGACAATCGTCTGGTGCGAGAGGCTTGTGGTGTAGAATCGTCGATCCCAGCTTTCGGAGATCGCTAAAATGACTGACCCGGTTGCCGCTCGTTCCTTTCTGTTGAGCGAGGTGGCTGCGCTCGAGCCCTTCGGCTTCGTGGCTGTCGTTCCGCTAGGCCATCCCGCACACGTCATCGAGGTGACACGACAAGAAGCCGGCGGCCTGCAGGTGCGCGTTCCCGGGCGTCCACCGAGCGTCCCCGAGCTTACCGTCGTCGTGCGCGGTGGACTCGAGAAGCGAGGGTTCACCACCAAGGACCCGGCCGACTCGAAAAACCCCTGGATACGGGACGTCTCCGACAGCGATGAGGCAGTGACTCTGCTACAGGAATTGCTGGTCGAGGTTTTTGGCGAGAAGCGCGACGCAACCCTCGATGTGGGTCACGGTAGTCACAAGACCGAGTACGAAACACAGCAAAAGCTCGACCTCGCTCGAACTCGTGTTTCGAGTATCGTGGCCGACGTTCTGGGACGCGCCGCGGATCTGGACGACGACGGCGACTTCGTGCTCCCAGTCGATGACGTCCACGTGATCGTCGCGCCACGCGCTACGCCTGACGGACAGGTCCTCGTTCGCGTGTTTACCATCACCAACGTCGCCGTTGCGGTACTACCCGAGCTGGGATTGTTCCTGGCACGACTCAACTTCGGGCTGATGTTCGGACGCTTTGCTCTCGATGTCGAACACAATTCCATCTGGTTCGACGAGACGCTGCTCGGCGAACAATTTCGCGAGGAAGAACTCCGATTCGCGATCAACGTCGTTTCTACGACGGCCGACCACTGGGACGACCGCATCAAACAGATGTTCGGCGGCGCCACCCATCAAGAAGTTCTAGCCGGGCAATCCGCCGAGCCGGCACCTTCTACGAAACCGGGCGAAGGCGTCGGGTTGTATCTCTGACTCGGCCTCACACCCGCGTTTGATGAAGTTCGCGTGCTCGTGCGATGATCGCCGCAAGCTCCTTTCCGTCGATGGTCTCCGAATCCAGCAGTGCCGCAACGACCGCATCGAGCTCTGAACGATGTTCGAAGAGAAGTTTTTTGGCGCTCTCGTAGGCTTCCGCGAGCAGGGCCATCACTTCTTCGTCGATTGCTCGCGCCGTCGCGTCGGAACAATCTGTGCCGCTGCCGACCTCCCAGTCGTATCCTACCGGGATCGCGCCGGCCATTGCGGGGTCGTGAGCACAGTGCATCAAGCCGGCAGATTGTCCCATCCCGAAATGACAGACAATCTGACGCGCCAACGCAGTCGCTTGTTGCAGGTCGTTCTCTGCCCCGGTACTCGGCTCGCCGAAGACGATTTCTTCGCTGGCACGCCCGCCTAGCAGCCCCCGCAGGCGACCCAGAAGTGCGCTCTGCGTTGCGATCATCATCTCCGCGTCGTTAGTGGGTAGCTGCAATGTGTAGCCGAGGGCTTCGCGTCCCCGCGGCACGATGCTGATCTTTCGCACTTCCGGGCCGTCCTCCGTGTAGTGGGCGACGAGTGCGTGACCGGCTTCATGAAACGCGACGCGCCGCAAGGCCTCGCCCGTGAGGCGATGGCTCTTGCGTTCCGGACCGGCCACGACCTTCTCGATGGCTTCTTCCAGATCGCTCTCCCCGATCGCGATGCCCTTGCGGCGTGCGGTCAGCAGTGCAGCCTCGTTGACTGCGTTCGCCAGATCCGCTCCGGAAAAACCTGGCGTAGAGCGCGCGACCAGCGACAGGTCCACGTCGCCCGCCAACTTCAGCTCTCGAGTGTGTACGCGAAGGATGGCCTCGCGTCCCTTGGCATCCGGCGCATCGAGCACCACCTGCCGGTCGAAGCGCCCCGGACGCAGCAGTGCGGGGTCGAGCACATCGGGGCGATTGGTTGCAGATAGCAGGATGACACCGACGTTGCGTTCAAAACCGTCGAGCTCCACGAGCAACTGATTGAGCGTGTTCTCGCGTTCGTCGTTCGCCATGGCAAGATGCACGCCTCGGCGACGGCCGATCGCATCGAGTTCGTCGATGAATACGATGCAAGGCGCCTGCAGTTTGGCCTGCTCGAAGAGATCACGAACGCGGGCTGCGCCGACTCCGACGAACATCTCGACGAATTCACTGCCGCTGATCGAAAAGAACGGGACCTGGGCTTCGCCAGCGACGGCGCGGGCCAGCAGCGTCTTGCCCGTTCCCGGCGGTCCGACCAGAAGAACGCCGCGCGGGATCTTCGCGCCGAGCGAGGTGTAGCGATCGGGGTTCTTGAGGAAGTCGACGACTTCGAGAAGCTCCTGCTTTGCTTCATCGCATCCGGCGACATCGTCGAAGCTGACTCCGACGTCGCGAACCGCTACGAGCTTGGCGCGACTCTTGCCGAACCCGAGCATCGACGTTCCGGGCGAGCCAAAGCTCGACGCCCGGCGCGCGAGAAAGATCCAGAATGCGATCACGATTGCAAATGGCAGAAGCCACACGAGGGCTTCCATCAGCCCGCTGGGTCGCTCGGCACGGTACTCGACACCGGCTTGTTCGAGCCGAGCGACCAGCTCTGGATCTTCGACAGCAACAGTACGAACCCATTCGTCGTCACCATCCGTGCTGACACTGTCGCTAGCCGCGGTCGCGAGCTTGCACAGAACGACCGTCTCCTTGATTACACAGCTCTCGAGTTCACCCGCCGCGAGGTGTGCGCGAAAGGTGCTGTAGGGAATCGAGCGCGCTCTGAGATCGGAATTAGTGACCAACCACGCAGTGAACATCAACAGCAGGACGATGTATGGCAGGAAATCCCGATTGAACAAACTCGCCGGCTTCGAGGGCTCTCCCTGGCTCTCACGTTCACCGCGC
>JAJDAM010000488.1 GCA_029261905.1 Deltaproteobacteria bacterium | reverse complement strand
CAAGCGTCTGAGGATCGCCTTCGATCATCTCAGCGACCACAAACACACGCTGCACCACATGGCGTGCGAAAACGACGTGGTGTTCCTCGATCACACCGAGGAGTGGACCTTCAAGTCGGGCGAAACGGTCTCCCATCAGTTCGCCACGCTCCATGAAATGCGCGACGGGAAGATCTCGCGCTGGAGCGACTACTGGGACGTGTCGGGCTTCGTCGGTCAGTTCCCGGCTTCGTTTCTCCAGGTGATGGCGAAGAGCAGCGCTGCCGACTTCAGCGACTAGTACCCGCGAGCCTGCCCCCGTGCTCGGGGAAGTAGCATGCCGTTGCGCTCGCTCATGAGACCTCTGTCGTGTAGAGCGGCCCGTGATCGAGGTGGGGCAGTACGTGACGCGCGAACAGATCGCATTCCGTTGAGTGGGGGTAGCCCGAGAGAATGAACGACTCGATGCCGAGCGCCTGGTACGCGTGCAGCTTCGCGAGCACCTGGTCCGGATCGCCGACGATGGCGGCGCCGCAGCCTGAACGCGCGCGACCGACGCCGGTCCACAGGTTCTCTTCGGCATAGCCGTCGTCATTGGCGGCATCCCGGAGTTCGGCCTGCCGCTGCACGCCTGCGGAACCCGAATCGAGCGACTTCTTGCGAATCGCCTCGCCCGTCGGATCGTCGAGTTTGGAGACCAAGCGGTCCGCGGCGGCGCGTGCTTCGGCCTCTGTCTCCCGCACGATCACGTGGGCCCGGTAGCCGAAGCGGAGCGTCCGGCCGCGCTTTTCCGCGCGTGCGCGCATATCCGCGAGCGTCGCCTCGACGGCTGGCAGCACGTCCGGCCACATCAAGAAGACGTCCGCACCCGCCGCGGCGACTTCGCGCGCAGGTTCCGAGAGCCCGCCGAAGTACAAGGGCGGGCAGCGGCCCGAGACGGTACCGACGGCAGGCGGATCTAGAGACACATCGATGAACTCGCCGTGGAAGTCCACGGGGTTGCCGTCGAGCAGCGTGCGCAGGACTTGCATGATTTCGAGTGTGCGTGCGTAGCGCGGTGCGCTCTCGAGCGTCTGGCCTGGCAGATCCGACGAGATGATGTTGATCGTGAGCCGGCCGCGCAGCATCTGGTCGAGTGTCGCGAGCTGGCGCGCGAGCTGTGGCACCCAGAGTTCCCCGCATCGCACCGCGACGAGCAGCTTGATCTGGCGCAACAGCGGAGCCACGCCACCGGCGAACGCGATCGAGTCGATGCCGAGCGCATAGCCGGACGGGAGCAGGATGTTGTCGTACCCGTGCCGGTCCGCCGCCAACACGATATTGCGGCAGTGCTCATAGCTCGAGCGAAGTGCGGGATCGGCGACGCCGAGAAACTCGTAATCGTCATCGCAGAGTGCTGCGAACCAGCTGACTTCGACAGGACTCACGGCAGCGATTCTCCCTCAGAGGCCTGGACGATCGCGTAGACGTCCTCGCGGCCGAGGCGTACGTCGAGCGCGCGCGCGGCGCCGCGGATGCGTTCCGGGTTCATCGAGCCGAGAATCGCGACCGGGGCCGACGGGTGAGCGAGTACGAAGGCGACGCACAGGGTGGCGCGGTCCACGGCCTCGCGCCGCGCGATGCGATCGAGCGTCGAGACGAGTTCAGGGGGGAAGCCTTCGCCGGAAACCAGTCGTCCACCCGCTAGCGGGCTCCAGGCCAGCGGCGTCGTTCCGTGTTGCATGCACTGGTCGAGCGTTCCGTCGCGCATCGGTGTCACGCGACCGGCCGAGAACTCCGGCTGGCTCGAAGCGATCGGAAACGGCAGATATGCGCGCAGCGCGTCCGTCTGCGCTGGCGTGTAGTTCGAGACGCCGACTTCGCGGATCTTGCCCTCGCTGCGCAGTGCGTCGAGTGCTTTGGCCACCTCTGCGGGGTGCGTGTAGAAATCCGGACGATGGATCTGGTAGAGGTCGATCCGCTCGACCGCGAGTCGCTTCAAAGACGCTTCGCATGCGGCCCGCAGGCCCGCTTCGCTCGAGTCATAGGGCACAGGCGGGTGGATACCGCCTTTGGTCGCGAGCACCATGCGATCGCGCAACGCGGGCGCGTCGCGGAGCACCTGGCCGAGCAGCGCCTCGGCTGCACCGAAGCCCGACCCGCCCCAATCGAGCCCATACACATCGGCCGTGTCGACGAGATTCATGCCCGCATCGAGCGCGGTTTCGACGCGTTCTCGTGCGTTGGCCGGCGTCCTGTCCACGAGACGCCAGCAGCCGAAGGCCAGCGGGCCGACCTGGAGATCGGGGCCGAGGCGGCGCGGGTCGCGGCGCACCAGGGATTCATTCATGAGCCGATCGTACCTGATCGCGGGCACGGTCCCGTGGGCGGCGAGATCGTCTCAGATTGATTCCAGGCGCCGTTCGAGTTCGATCCGAATCGCTTCGGCTCGACCTCGCAAGCTGAAGTAGCTCAGCCGGGGCGGACTCATCGTTCAGCTCGCTTTCTTAATTCCGCGAGACTGCTGGTTTGCATCTTGGCGAAGCTCGCCAGCCAGCCGTCTCGAATCGCCGCAATGGGCCGCGGATCCAAGCTGTAGTTTTGGGTTTTTCCCTCACGGAAGGAAGTCACGACACCGCACTCGCGAAGTACACGCAGATGCCGAGAGATTCCCGGCCTCGAAACAGAATCGAACTTCGCCGCGATCTCGCCGGCAGTCTGCACACCGCGATCGCGCAGCAGATCGAGGATCTCGCGCCGCGTGGGGTCCGCGATCGCAGCGAAAGCATCCCTATTGCCCAACGATCCCTCGAAGCGCCTTCAAGTGCTTCACGTCCCAGCCCTCTTCGTAGCCCTCCAGAGCGTCCGCCGCGCCCCTTCCGAGCCGTTCGAAACCGTGGTGAAAGATTTCGACCATGGTTCCGTCGTAGATGGGTGTCAGTCGCATGGTGAAGAACGTCGGGACCGGCCAGTCGTTAGGCGCGTCCCAGTTGCTCTCGAAGGTCACTTCGCGCTCTGGGTCCAGCACGACGACCGGGCCTCCGTAGTGCCGACGCTCCTCGCCGACTTCGACGCTCATCTCGACTTTCCCGCCGAGTTCGAGATCGAAGCGGTGCAGCGTGTGTCCCCGGCCGAACCACGCGGACACACGCTCGAAGGTCTCGAATTCTCGCCAGACCCGTCCGGCAGGCGCCTGGATCAGGATGCTTCTTCGCACGTTCAAGAGGCCGATTTGGATTCCCATGACGCGATCATACGCGTAACCATTTAGGTACGCAATAGAAAACGGAGGCCGAAGACCGTCCAGGCTTCCCGACTCGCGTCGAGTGGCTGGCGCATGTTTTTTGAGCGATCTCGGACCTGGCGATCGTCGAACGAAGCGCTAGTCGACCCCCTCGAGCAGAGACACCGCCTTCGACTCGATTCGCGCGAGCCCCGATCGAGCGGGCGAGCGTGAGGCCGTGGGTCAGGGAAGCGCGGGCTTCGTCGGGATCGCCGCGCGCGATCAACATCTGGCCGTACTGCACCAGCCCCTGAAGCACACAGGACATTCGAGCTGAGTTCTCGCTCGATGCGCGAGTACTGAGATTGTCCCGCGGATCCTGCCGCCGGCGTCAACTGGATCGCGAATAGCGCCGTTGCGGCCGGATCGGCGACACTCGTCGTTCGTTACTCTACGCGAGGCGCACGAACGAGATAGTGGATGGGTTCGATCACGAGCGTCTCGGCGCACAGAAGACCCAATCGCGTAGCGTGCAGGGGTAAGGAATGACGAGCATGAATCAGCCACTGCGAAACAGCGGATCGACCGAACACTACGACGTGGTGGTCATCGGAGCGGGGGTCAGCGGCATGTACGCCCTCCACCACCTGCGCGAGATGGGACTTTCGGTCCGCGTGTACGACGGCGCCAGCGACGTCGGGGGTACCTGGTGGTACAACCGCTACCCGGGTGCACGCGTCGATGGCCCGGGCAGCCCGTTCTACTGTTACACCTTCTCGGAAGAGCTCATGCAGGAGTGGGACTGGAAAGAGACCCAGTCCGAGCAGTCCGCGGTACTGGCGTACCTCGAGCATGTCGCCGATCGCTTCGACCTCCGCCGCGACATCCAGTTCGAGACCTGGGTGCAGGACGCCCGCTACGACGAAGCCGCGCAACGCTGGACGGTGGAGACCGACACTGGCGTGCGTGCCTCCGCCCGGTTCTTGATCTGCGCGTTGGGTGCCCTCTCGACCGCAAACATGCCCGACATCCCGGGGATCCATGACTTCGCGGGCGAGTGCTACCACACCGGCCAATGGCCGCACGAGCCGGTTTCGTTCGAGGGCAAGCGCGTCGCCGTGATCGGGACGGGCTCTTCGGGGATCCAGTCGATCCCCGAGATCGCCAAAGAGGCGGCGCACATGACCGTGCTCCAACGCACGGCGCAATACGCCTTTCCGGCAGGGAACCGCCCCATCACTCCCGAGGATATGGCGGACGCGAGAGCGAACTGGGACGGCATCCGCGCGAAGATGCACGCGAACGTCGGAGGCTTCCCCTTCGACATGCACGCGCGCGCCGCTCTCGATGACACCCCCGAGCAACGTGAAGCGCTGTACGAAGAGCTGTGGCAACGAGGTGGCTTCCAGTTTTTCCTGGACCTCTACAACGACATCGCGGTCAGCGAGGAAGCCAACGCTTCACTGGCCGACTTCGTGCGCGACAAGATCCGCGAGATCGTGCGCGACCCCAAAACCGCCGAGAAGTTGATGCCCGACCACTTCGTGATGACCAAGCGGCCGATCCTCGACGATGGCTACTTCGAGACCTTCAACCGCGACAACGTGACGTTGGTCGACCTTCGCGAGGACCCCATCGAGCGGTTCACAGCAACCAGCGTGGTGACCCGGACGGGCGAGCACCCCATCGACGTGCTCGTGCTGGCCACCGGCTTCGACGCCATCAGCGGCTCGATGCTGCGCCTCAACCCCAAAGGACGCGGCGGCATGAGCCTGAGGGAGCGATGGCAGGACCGCTTCCACAACTATCTCGGTCTCACGATCGCGGGCTTTCCCAACCTGTTCATGATCCACGGTCCCGGGTCGCCCGGCGTGTTCTACAACATGCCGCTGGGCGCCGAGCGCCAGATGGATTGGATCGGCAAGTGCATGGACCATTTGCGCGAGCAGGAGCTGGGTGCCATCGAGCCCTCGGCCGAAAGCGAAGAGGCCTGGGCCAACGAAGTCAGCGCGATCGCCAACGTAACGCTCTTCCCCCGCACCGACTCCTGGTGGACGGGCGCGAACGTCCCCGGCAAGCCCCGCGGCTTCTCGGCGTACCTGGGTGGCAGCATCTACTACCAGCGCATCTCCGACTTGGCTGCCAAGGACTACGAAGGGTTCGTCTTCGAGAAAGCGAACCGCTCGGGCGACACCGAAACGTAGGATCAGCCCGAGCGAACACTCAGCCGCTACAATTCGCGCCATGAAAGCTGCCGTCTACTACGAGACCGGTTCACCTTCAGTCTTTCACTATGAAGAGATCGACGATCCCTCCTGCGCGCCCAACGGCGTTGTCATCGATGTCGAGGTCGTGAGCATCGAGGGGGGCGACACGCTCAATCGCCAGGGGGGGCTCATGGCCGGATCGCCCCACGTGGTGGGGTACCAGTGTGCCGGAGTGATCTGCGAAACCGGCTCCGACGTGCGCGACCGCGCCGTGGGCCAACGCGTCGTGTGCACGAACCTTCACGGCTCCCACGCAGCGAAACGTGCGGTTCCCGCCAACGCGACCTGGCGGATTCCCGACGACCTCGATACCGCCAGGGCGGCGTGTGTCCCCATTGCGGTGGGAACGGCTGACGACTGTCTATTCGAGTTCGGTCACCTCCGCGCAGGAGAGACGGTGCTCGTTCACGCCGGCGCCGGTGGCGTGGGCATGGCCGCGATCCAACTCGCAAAACGAGCCGGCGCCACGGTCCTCGCCACGGCCTCCAGCGCTGAGAAGCTCGAGAGACTCAAAGACTACGGGCTCGATCACGGCATCAACTACGCGGAGAACGATTTCGTGAGCGCCGCCCGCGAACTGACCGGCGGAAAGGGACCCGACCTCGTTGTGGACTCCATCGGCGGCCGAACGCTGCAGGGCAGCATCGAGTGCGCGGCCTATCGGGGCCGCATTATCACGGTGGGCGGCGCCGGTCGCGACCCGGTGACGCCAGACCTCGCCCCGCTGCGCCCCGCCAACAAGACGCTCACCGGGGTCTTCCTCGGGGCGGAGCTGGCGCTCAACAGCGAGCGCGTCCATCCCATGATCCAAGGCCACCTGTCCGCGCTCTCCAAGGGCGAGCTCGCGATCGAGATCGACCGCTCTTTCCCGCTCGCGGAAGCGGCGGCGGCACACGAGTTCATCGAGAGCCGGAAGGCCTTCGGACGGGTGACCCTCACCGTCGAGTAGGCGTCTCGGGCAGAAGTCCCGCCTCCTCGAGCAGACGGGACGCTTCGTCCCGAACGTGACCGCCGTGGGGGTACTGGACAAGCGGCCACAGTAGTTCGAAGGCCTCGTCTGAACGTCCGCTCTCCAGCTCGAGTTCGCCTATCGCCAGGTCGAGACGAGAACTCCAACCCAGGTGCCGCGAGTTTTGAAGCGCGCTCCGGGCTTCATCGGGACGCGCCGCCTGGCGAAGGACGCGCCCCAGTCCGAACCAGGCGGACGCAGACCCCGGGTCGAGGGCGAGGCTCTTGCGGTAGTGCGCCTCGGCGGCATCGAGCGCGCTGGCGGCCTTTCCGCTTTCGGCCGCCTCGGCTCGGGCCAGTTCGACACGGCCCGCGCCAAGCTGCACCTGCGGATCATTCGGGGCGCGAGCAAGGGCTTCTCGGATCTTCGCCATCGCCTCCTGCATCCGGCCTGACAGGGCAAGCGCTTGCGAAAACTCGGCTTCCAACCGCGCCGACGGCGGCTGTTGCGACGCAGAAATCTCGAACAGGCGCTTGGCGAGGGCCCGGTCGCGGGCGTCGCCGCCAGCCCTCGCGCGCTGGAGGGCCATCCGGCCCAGCTCGCGGGCGGCATCGACCGTTGGAAGCGGAGCGACGCGACCGGCCGGATAGATATCGAGCGCATCGATTTCGAAAACGACCTCGGACACAACGCGTCGTGCCAGGTGGGCGACGTGCTGGTTCAGCTCGGACTCGAGCTCCGACCGAGAGCGACCGAATGCGACGCGCAGGGCCTGCTCCGGTTGATTGCCACGTGAGAGTTCGTCCACGAAACGCGTCATCTCGCTGCGCCCACGGGGTGTGAGGAGCAGGTAGTGGGAGAGCGCCCAAGAGGTGGCGTAGAAGTCAGCGATATCTTGCCCGTTGCGCGCAAGTCGGAACCCCTGGAAGAGTTCGTCGAGCGACAGTGGACTGAGGGAGCGAACTCGAGTGACTGCGGCATCCGATGGCGCCCCGACCACCACCACACTGTCCCGCGCGTACCAAGTGCCAAAAAAACTCGCGACCCCCTCGTCGTACCAGGGAGGCAGCGGCGCCCGACGACCCCTGCGCAGAAGCACATGGGTGTACTCGTGGAACAGTGTCGATCGCGTCGCGGCGTAGTCCGGTCGTGCCAGAATCGCGGAGAAGGCGCCGTCGAGAGTAATGTGCGCCCAGCCGGCGACCCCCTGACCCAGGTCGAAGCACCGCGCCAGTTCCGGATCACGAATCAGAAACACAGTCACAGGGACCTCCTGCGCTGGGTGCGAGCGGCCGGTGATGCGAGCGAAGGTCGCGTCGAACAGCGCGAGATCGTCTGCTAGACGCTGAATCTCTGTGTGTGGGATGTCGCCGAGAAGCCGAACGTGCCCCACGTCCGCGATCGACCAGCCATCCAGACGGGAGCGCGGAATCGTCGGCGGCGGGGCGCAACCTTGCAAAGCCAGTTGGAGCGCCGCTACGACCAGAGCGGCGAAACGCATGGCCTCAGTGGTCGCGCGAGGGTAGGTACGGCTCCAGGGCGATCTGCACTCCCTCCTTCAGCACGTCGGGATTCTTGAACGTGTTCGATCTCCTTCGGAGCTCGAACCTCATACCGTATGCGCCGCTGAGGTCGGCCACTTGAGTGAAATCGAAGCCGCCTTGCCCTTCGAATACGCGTTGACCGTCCGGCAAGAAGGCGGCCACATGCAGGGAGCTGGCCATGACCGAACCTGCGATCCCGCCCGCAGCAATGCCTTTCGTGAACGTGTCGCCGGAGACTCCCGGATCTCGGATCGGGAGGTTCACCATCTTGACGCGGCGGCGTACACCGTCCCATGTCCCGCTGTTGTCGGTTACCCGGACACTGAGATAGATGAGCGACGGCATTAGCATTGCATCGAATTCGAGCGACTCTCCGAGGTCTCTCGCAAAGATCGCAGCGGCATCCTCCGAATCCGTCCCCCTGGCCTCGGCGGAAGCTTCTCGCCACTGCGCTCGCGCATCCACCAGGCTCAGATGTTCGACCTGAAGGCCCTGCGCTTCGAGATAGTCGGCGAGCTCGCTGTGGACGGGCTCGGCTCCGCTCGCGATTTCAGCCGGCAGCGATACGGCGACGTTGAGTGGACAAAGCAACAGGCGATGGACACCCGGCGCTCGCTCGTGCCCCGCAGCAACCCAGTACTTGGGCTGCTGGATGCAGCCCGCAAGCGCCGCCAGCAGTAGCGCGCTGCAAAGCGGGAGTCGGGCAACCGGCGTTCGCCGGGGGCGATGTCGAGACCGGTCTTCCACTTCCCCCCCAGTGATCGAATTACAACACACGCGCGTGACTGCAGTCAAGTTGCGAAATACACCGTCTCGCCGCGGGGGAAGCTCGAACCATTCAGCGCCAATGCAGTAGAATCCAGTGGCGCCCATGGCGCTCGGCGCCCGGGCCAATCCAATCGTCGAGCACGGGCAGCTGGAGAGGTTGGACAAGATGAGCGACGTACTCGTGAGTACCGAGTGGCTCGGTCGAAACCTGGAAGATCCGAACCTGAGGATCTTCGACGCGACGATCCACCTGCCCTCTTCGCCGGGAGAGTCGGCGACCAGTGGCCGCGCCGACTACGAGAAGGCTCATATTCCGGGCGCAGGCTTCAT
>JAJDAM010000487.1 GCA_029261905.1 Deltaproteobacteria bacterium | reverse complement strand
ACGTGGTCGACGCCCAGGTGTTGCCGATATTCGAGGGCGTAAAGCCGATTCTCGAGCTGAAGGTGATCGGGCGCAGCTTGCTCGCGGGGTGATGCGGAACGCGGCGGGCTGTTGATTGCGGGCTGTTGATTGCGGGCTGTGGATTGCGGCCCGCCGATTCCGCGTCGGTGGAATCCTACTCCGCGGACGTGTCCGAGTCGTTTTCCCGGAGAGCACGCTTCTCCAGGATCGCACTGCGGGTGAAGTAGATCGCAGCCACGCTCAACACTCCGAAGCCACCACGGTTGAAATTCGGGTAGTCCTGATAGGCCTGGGCGTTCGTGACGATGTCGAATCCGAACCACGCCGCCAATCCCCACAACACCGCCGGCAGAAAATAGGGGTTGTCGAACGGAGTCGCGGCCGGAGCCTCGTCGTCGTACTCCGAATCCAGCTCGCTGTCGTTGGGATCTTGGTCAGTCACATGCCGAAGATAGCGCGCGCAAAAGCAACCTCCTAGTCCGCAGGTTGAGCAGGTTCGGCAGGTTGGACCGGTTGGGCAGGTCCGTAGAGCCCAGATTCTCGGTATGCGTCGAGAATGTCGCGAACGAAGACCTGCACGACCGCGCTCAATGGAACCGCGACGATCAGCCCGAGGAAGCCAAACAGGTCGCCACCAATCAACAGTCCGACGATCACCGTCACCGGGTGGATGCCTACGCTCTGGCCGACGATCCGCGGTGTGAGCACCATGCCCTCGAGCAACTGGACCATCGCATACCATCCGACGACCAACGCGAGATGCACGTCGATCCCGAACTGCAAGATGCTCATTGCCGAGGCACACGCGAAGGCAAAGGCGCCACCCACATACGGAATGATCGCCAAGACTCCGGAGAGGAGACCGATCGCTACCGCCAGATCGATCCCAATCAGCGAAAATCCGATGGCATAGAGCGCGGCGAGTGTCGCGCACACGATGAACTGACCGCGAATGAACCCCGAGATCAGTTCGTTGATCGTCGACGTCTTGGCCGAAACGACCGGTTGGTAACGAGGGGGTACCAACGCCAGAAACCAGAGCCGAATCCGATCGAATTCGATGAGCGCGTAGTAGGCGATCACCGGCACGACCAACAGGCCCACCACGGAGCCGAGCGTCGTGGTGAGCGATTGCAACGCACCCTGTACTACCCGCCCTATCGCATCGAACGGAATCGCGAATTGGCCGCTCCCCAATCCGGCGAGTCCCTCCTGGATCGAACCCGGCAGCGAGACCCCGAACCATTTCTCGATCAGAGGACCCAACGAAGACGTGGCGCCTGCGACATAGCCAGGCAGTCGTTCACTGATCCCGGAAATCTCGCTCACCAGCATCGGCACCATGAACAGCGCCACGATCAGCAACACGATCATCGAGATACCGATCAATGCGAACACCGCGGCAGCACGCGGGACTTTCCGCGCCTCGAAGCGATCGATCACCGGGTCGAGCAGGTAGGCGAGCGCGAATGCGGCGGCGAGTGGGGTCAGTGCGCTTTTCAGAACCCACAGCAATCCGAACAACACGACCGTAGTGGAGACGCCAATGATCGCGAAGCGTACCGAACGCTGAATGAACTCTCTGTCGGTGTCGAGATCAGATTCGCTCACGACTCTGCTCCTGGCTGTGTGACGCTCAGACTAGCCCGGTCGGTCATTGCTGTTGTTGTCATAGAACAGCTGCAACACGTCGATCATCGGAACGACGTCCGCGGCCCCAGCCATTTCGCGACACGAGTGCATCGACAACATGGGGTTCCCCACATCAACCGTCCGGATTCCGACCCTCGCGGCGGTGATCGGACCGATCGTCGATCCACATGCGAGATCAGTTCGGGATACGAAATACTGCGGTGTGATTCCGATGCGTCCGCACAATTCGGCGAATTCGCCCGAAGTCTGAGCATCGGTCGCATAGGACTGGTTGGCATTGAGTTTGATCACCGGCCCCTTGCCAATCTGGGGTCGGTGACCCGGTTCGTGACGATCGACGAAGTTCGGGTGGACCGCGTGCGCCATGTCGGCCGAAATCAACATCGATCGAGCCAGTGCACGGGCGCCCGCTTGCGCAGTCTCTGCTTCGCTTCGACCACCTTGCCCCGCCACCAGGCGGTCGAGCGTGCTCGCAAGGAAAGAACCTGCAGCACCCTGCGCGCTGCGACTTCCGACTTCTTCGTGGTCGTACATCACGGCGACCCGCGTAGCGGACCCAGTGGACGCTTCGACGCTCGATAGCAGCGCGCTCAGTGCCGCATGGCACGATGCCAGGTTGTCCAGTCGGGGGGCGCAGATGAACTCTTCGTCGGCGCCCACGAGACTCGACCTCTGCACGTCGTAGGTCATCAAGTCGAACGCGAGGATGTCGGATTCGGCAACCACGCCCTCACCGTCTCTAGCGAGTTCGGCGGCCAGCAGCTGGGCGAGACTTCCGGTTCCCTCCAGACCGACGATCGGCGGCATGTGCTTCTGGGCGTTCAGCTTCAGCCCGTCGGTTTTCAGTTCGCGCTGCAGGTGGATCGCGAGGTTCGGGATCCGCAACAGCGGTCGTTCGAAGTCGACGAGCCGAGTATGCACGCCCGATTCTCCGCGCAGCGTCACGCGTCCGGCCAGCGACAGATCGCGATCCAGCCAGGTGTGAAGCAACACCCCCCCGTAGACTTCGACTGCGATCTGCCGGTATCCCTGGACCTCGGCATCCGCGATGGGTTTCACGCGCAGGTTCGGCGAGTCCGTGTGTGCACCCACGACTCGAAACCCGCCCTCGACCGGCGACGTGTCCCCCATCGAAAACGCGATCAGGCTTCCGTCATGCCTCACGACGTAGCCGCGCTGGCCAGGTGTGAGATCCCAGAGTGCGTCTTCGAATAGCGGTGAGAAACCCGCATCCTGCAGGCGCCGAACCGATTCGGCAACGGCGTGGTACGGGGTCGCTGATGCATCTATGAAAGAAAGAAGGTCGGTCACCGCCTCGGACATGGCGCCGAGCATACACGACGAGTGACTCAGCGACCCCCGAATCGTTGCGACCTCCGCCGCTTCATGATTGCAGCAGGTCGATCGCCGATTTCGGTTGCTCGCCCTGCGACTCATGCGCCGCTCGCCAAGCGTGCGCGGGTCGACTAACGTCGGGCGGTGTCGACCCGCCGGACGAAGATCGTCGCGACCCTTGGCCCCGCGACGAGTACCGTAGAGCGCATCGCCGAATTGATCGAAGCCGGCATGGACGTCGCTCGCGTGAATTTCTCGCACGGTTCGTACGACGAGCACGCGGAACGAATCGAACGAGTCCGATCTGCCGCTGCACAGGCGGGCCGCGCGATCGCGATCCTCCAAGACCTGCAGGGGCCGAAGATCCGGACCGGGCCGCTGGCCGGTGGCGGTCCGATCGAATTGACTGCCGGTGACCCGTTTACGCTGACCACACGTGAGGTTCCCGGCGATGCGACCGAGGTGTCCACCACGTACACGGCATTGCCGAGTGACGTCGCAGTCGGCGATCGTGTGCTGCTGTCGGATGGTGCGATCGAGCTGCTGGTCACCGAAACCAACGAAACCGATGTCCGCACGAAGGTCGTCTACGGCGGCCTGCTCAAACAACGCCAGGGAATCAACCTGCCCGGTGTGAACGTGAGCGCAAAGAAAGTCACGGAGAAGGACCTTCGCGATCTCGAATTCGGGTTGAGCCAGTCGGTGGATTACATCGCAATCTCGTTCGTTCGGACCGCGGACGATGTCCGCGAGGTCAAGCGTCTGGTGCGAGCCGCCGGCAAGGACACGCCGGTGATCGCGAAGCTGGAGAAGCCGGAGGCGATCGAGTGTCTGAGCGAGATCATCGAGGTCGCAGACGGCGTGATGGTCGCGCGCGGCGATCTGGGCGTCGAATTGGCGGCGGAGAAAGTTCCGCTGGTGCAAAAGCGGATCATCGAACTCGCCAACCTCGCTGCCAAGCCCGTGATCACCGCGACGCAGATGTTCGAATCGATGATCCACAATCCCCGGCCCACGCGCGCCGAATCGAGTGATGTCGCCAACGCGATCCTCGATGGAACCGATGCCGTCATGTTGAGTGGTGAGACCGCGATGGGTCGCTACCCCATCGAGGCCGTCGAGTCGATGGTGCGCATCGCCGTCGAGATCCGCACGAACGCACCGGAACGGGAGTACACGGGAACGAAGCTACCCGCGAGCCAGCACCGATCTCGACCCGAAGCGATCGCAGCCGCGGTCGATGCGGTGGTCGATGCACTCGAGGAGATTCGGGCGGTCTGGGTCTTTACTCAAACGGGCACAACCGCACGCGTGATCGCGCACCATCGACCGCGCGTGCCGATCATTGCATTCACGCCGAGCGAATCCTGCTACCGGCGCATGGCATTGATCTGGGGCGTCACGCCAATTCTAACGCCCCAGGTCAGCAGCTTTCGCGAGTTGACTTCGAGGGTATTCCCACTCGCGCAGCGGATCGGCTTGGCAATGCCCGGCGAGACGATCGTGATGACCGGCTCCCACCCCTTCGACGCGATGGCAGAAACCAATTTCCTGAAGGTACACACCGTCGGAAGTTGAGAGGTCGCCCCGTGCCCGCCAGTCAGTGGGCAGGATCGCGAAGGGGTCGTCCGGCAGTAAATACCTCCAGGTGAGCGTTCAACGCCTCGAGGTGTGCGGTCTCTGGAGGCGCCCGACCGGCAGCGCGGGCGGATTCGAGTTCGATCGATCTCTTCGACGCCGCGGTGGCAGCCGCGAAATTCCCCAGTTCTGCATGAGCGGCAGCGAGCGTGTCCACGTGCCCTGACCTCTCTCCACCCTCGCCTTCGGTCACGGCCAACGCGAGTCGCAAGGCTTCCTCGCCGTTGCGCTGTGATGCCTCAGGACAAGTCGCCAACGCATAGGCGTAGTTGTTCCAGAGGTTCAGCGACTTCGGGCACTCCTCGGCGCCGACGCGAAGGATCTCGTGCTGCGCCCGGTAGTTCCTCTCCACGAATGAAAGATGTGCGAGTAGTGCGCGCGCCTGGGAATCGCACGCGGTCGACTCGAGAGCAGCGACGAGGCGGGTGCGCGCTTCGTCGTTTCTTCCGGCCTTCATCAGCGCGTCGCCCAACGCGACGAGATATTGTGACTCGTCGGGAAAGAGCGCGACGATCTCTTCGAGTAGCGCGACGGCCTCTTCGAACTGTCCCTGCTGGATCAGCGCATCGGCCTGGAACAACCCGAAGCTCCCCGCGTGAAACTTGCGCCACAGCGACCCGAACCGAACCGCCGCTTTGTCATAGCGGTGTTGTTTCTTGGCGCCGAGTGCATGACTGAGGAGCCGAATGTCGGCGACATGTTCCGATGGATCGGTACCCACCAGATTCAAGTTCGATAGAGAATCCTTGAGCTCGAGCGACGGTGTCGTCGCTGCGTAGCCGAGCCCTTGGAGACGCTCACGCATCTCGGCGTCCAGTGGCACGTCGGCGCCGCCCGACCCCGCATCCCCCGCGCCGATCAGTTCAGCCATGCGCGACCGCAGGCGCTCGACGACCTCTGGACGGCTCGGCGCGAGATTCGATTCCTCGCCCGGGTCTGTAACCACGTCGTACAGTTCGGGCTGGAGCTTGTGGATGTACTTCCACTGGCCTTCGCGAACCGATCGGATCATCGACGAGCCAAAAGCCAGGAACTCGGCAGACTCCCCATACCCGGTCAATCCGAGGTCCTTCGACGAGCCCGTGATCAATGGCGCAAGCGACTGCCCCTGGATTCCCTCTAGAGGTGGCAGACCGAGCAGATCCAGAATGGTCGGTGCGATATCGGCGGTCCGGACCAGCGAATCGACGAGCGAACCACGACGAATGACAGAGGAACCCCACATCACCAGTGGTACGCGCATCGTCGTGTCGTAGACGAAGAACGCGTGGTTGTCCTCGTCGTGTTGACCGCGGCCTTCGCCGTGGTCGGCCGTCAATACGACCAGCGTGTCCGGCTCGAGTTCCAGGCGCCGAATCGTGTCGAGCAGCCGACCGATTTCGGAATCGACATAGCTCACTTCGGCCAGATACGGGTCGGGTATCCGCGCGCGAAACTCGGGAGGAGCCGCATAGAAACGGTGCGGGTCGAAGTAGTGAAGCCACAAAAAGGTCTTCTCGTTCCGGTGAGCCTCGATGAAATCGATCCCGCGATTCGTGATGTCGGTCGCCATCCGCTCTTCGAGGTGAACGACATTCTGGCTCGTCGTTGCGGCTTGGGCGTCCTTGTTGGAGACCATCGCGACGACTTTCAATTCGACGTCAGGGGAAACGGTGTCCCGATAGACTGCAAATCCCTGGTCCAAGCCGGTCTGGCTGCCGATCACTGGAGCCGCGATCTCGGCGGCCGTCGCGAAACCGTGATTGCTCAATACCTCTGGCAATGTCTCATTGCTGGTGGGCAACACGTAGCCCGAGTTCGAACGGACTCCGTGGGCATAGGGGAACTTCCCGGTCAGGATGGTCGCATGAGAGGGGAACGTACTCGGAGCCGAGCTCATGACCTGCGCGAAGCGAAGGCCTTCGCCGCTCATTCGGTCGATGTGGGGAGTCGTTGGCGAGGGTTGCCCGTACACCCCCAACGCATCTGCCCGGGTGGTGTCGAGCGTGATCAGAACGACGTGCGTTGGCGTCACAGCTCGGGCTTCCGGTTCGGTCGCTGGATCCTCGCCGACACAGCCGAACAACAACACGATGCTGGCGAACCCGGGCACAAGCAACCCCGAACGCGGCTCCGACCAGCGCGACACCGGCTTGCGGCGGCGGGCGATCAGGCACTGCTCGTGGGCGATTTGTTCGCAGGGTCCAGTCACATTCGATTCGGAGGCTGGATCAATCCGACGGGCAGGCAGTTGCGTCGGTTCCAGAGCGTGGCGGGATCCTATCACAGCCCCGTAACCCATTTGGGTAAGACGGCCCTCGTCCCCACGGGGAATCGAGTGACCGATTTGCCGAATTCACCGGAGTATTACATCGCATCACTGGTCCTTGACACAACATGACTTACAGTCATAATCGCGCCTGGGATTCCGTGACTGAAAGTCAGAAAACTCCCTGCCTCGGGCCCTGAAGCCCAACCAGCCAGTCCAAATCCCAACCTCCCCCCTCAACACACTTCATCGACTCATGTCGGGCCCCGCGGGGTTCACTGGCGGAGATTCATCGTGAATCAGGACTTCAGTCCCGAGAGCTGGGCGATCATCCTTGGCGGCTCCAGCGGCTTCGGGCTTGCGACGGCACAGAAGCTGGCCGAGAGCGGCATGAGCATTTGCATCGTCCACCGGGACCGTCGCGGGGCCATGTCTCGCATCCAACCGGAGTTCGAGAAGATCCGGGGCAGCGGAACTTCGCTGCTGACATTCAACACCGATGCGTTGAATCCGCAGAAGCGCGACGAGATTCTCGATGAGTTGACCACGGCGATGGGCAGCGAGGGTCGGGTCCGGGTACTGCTTCACTCCATCGCATTCGGAAACCTCAAGCTGATCGTCCCCGAACCGCCCGCATCGAGCCGCGCCGCCAGTTCGCTCGCAGATCGTCTTGGAGTCGATGCGGAACAACTCACCCAGGCCGCCGATGAGCTTTTCGAGGCGGGTACCGATTCTCTGCACACGCTCGCGAGCCCCGCGCAGTATCCGACCCGATACATCGACGACGATGACCTCGGACGCACGATTCACAGCATGGGAACCAGCATTCTGGGCTGGGCGCAAACGCTCCTCGAGCGCGGAATCTTTGCCGACGATGCGCG